>JBOGWZ010000100.1:0-5924 GCA_050694075.1 Actinomycetota bacterium
TGATAGATGGGGGCAACTCCCGCTACTCGGACACGGTCGAGCGCGCTCGCTTGCTCGCGGACAAGGGCATCGACCTCGCGGACGCCGGGACGTCCGGGGGCGTCTGGGGGCTGACCGAGGGCTACTGCCTGATGGTCGGCGCCGAGGCCGACGCGTTCGCGCGACTCGAGCCGATCTTCGCCACGCTCGCGCCCGAGGGTGGGTACGCGCACGTGGGCCCACCCGGCTCGGGGCATTTCGTGAAGATGGTTCACAACGGAATCGAGTACGCGCTGCTCCAGGGATATGCGGAGGGGTTCGAATTGCTGCGCGCGAGCGATTTCCCGCTCGACCTCGGCCGAATCGCCGAGCTGTGGCGGCATGGAAGTGTCGTGCGATCCTGGTTGCTCGACCTATTGGCCAGCGCGCTGGCGAAGGACCCGACGCTCGAGAGTGTGACCGGCTACGTCGAAGACTCCGGCGAAGGGCGTTGGACGGTTCACGAAGCGGTGGAGCGCGCGGTACCGGCTCCCGCCATGGCGCTGTCGCTGTTCGCGCGCTTCGGCTCGCGTCAGGAGGAGTCGTTCGCGGCGAAGGTCATCGCCGCGCTGCGACGGGAGTTCGGAGGCCACGAGGTGCGAACGGAGAGATAGCGACCGCTGCCGCCACGCCGCCGTCGTGCGAGATCGACACCTCCACCTCGCCCAGCTCTTCCACGAGCGCGATGGGAGCTCCGCGCCGTCGCTCGATCTCGATCCGGCGGGCCCACACGACAAGGGGGCCCAGACCCAGGGCCTTGATCACCGCCTCCTTCGCCGCGAGCGTTCCGGCGAAGCGAACGGACGCGTCGGGTTTGGAGCTGCAGTAAGCGATCTCCCGGGCGGTGAAGAGACGCCGCTGGACGGCCGGCGAGCGCAACACCATGCGCTCGAAGCGGGCAACGTCCACGACGTCGATGCCGATCATGGCTATGCGACCAGGCTCTGGCCGCCGTCCACGACGATCACCTGCCCGGTGATCATCGCCGCGGGGGCCGACGTCAGGAAGTCCACGACCCCGGCCACGTCGGCCGGCGCAGTCAGGCGCCCGGCCGGGGTCGTCTCCGTCGCCCGGGCGAGCATCTCGTCGCGCATCGGGAAGTGACGAAGGGCATCGGTGTCCACCACCCCGGGAGACACGCCGTTGACCCGCACGACCGGAGCGAACTCGACCGCGAGGTAACGGACTAGCGCCTCGATCGCGGCCTTGGACACGCCGACAACCGCGTAGCCGGGAAGCACGCGCCGGGCACCGAGGCTCGATAGAGCGACGATGCTCCCGCCGTCCGTCATGAGTGAATGGGCTCTCTGCGCGCCCAACAACAGCGCTCGCGCGTTGGCGTCCATCGTCCAGCGCCACGCACGCTCGTCGAGCTCGGCCACGGGCTTGATCACGCCCGTTGCCGCGTTCGACACGAATATGTCCAGACGTCCAAACGTCTCGGCGACCTCGTCGAAGACCCGGTCGAGGTGATCCTCGTCTCCGACGTTGGCCCTGATCGGCACCGCCTTGACGCCCTGGTCCTCGATCAGCGCGCAGGCCTCGTGGGCCGCGGCGCGGTTCCGGAAATACACGACGACCACGTTCGCGCCGCGCCGCGCCAGGCCAAGAGAGATCGCCCGGCCGATCCCACGCGAGCCCCCCGTGACGAGCGCAACGCGGCCCTCGAGGTCGCGGCTCACGCGATCCTCCGGAACGCCAGGCACGCGTTCTGACCTCCGAAACCGAACGAGTTGGAGATCGCCAGTTCCAAATCGCCGCGACGCGGGCCCTCCGGTACGTAATCGAGATCGCATTCCGGATCGGGTTCCGTGAGGTTGATGGTGGGGGGGATCACCCGCTCGGTGATCGCCATCACCGTCGCCGCGGCTTCCACCGCGCCGGCCGCTCCAAGGAGGTGGCCGACCTGCGACTTCGTTGACGAGACCGGGATGCGCTTCGCCTCCACTCCGAACGTGCCCTTGATCGCGATCGTCTCTATGCGGTCGTTGTAGGGCGTGCTGGTCCCGTGCGCGTTCACGTAGTCCACCTCTTGGGGCTCGGCATCCGCCTCCGCGAGCGCGGCGCGCATCGCGGCCGAGGCACCGGCGCCGTCGGGATCGGGCTGGGTGACATGGAAGGCGTCTGCCGTCGCTCCGTAACCGGCCAGGCGCGCAAGGATCGGTGCGTCTCGCGCCTCCGCGTGGGCGCGCCCTTCCAAACAGAGGATGCCCGCTCCTTCTCCGAAGACGAAACCGTCCCGGGAAGCATCGAACGGCCGGCTCGCGCGCGGGGGATCGTCGTTACGACGGGAAAGGGCTCCCATCCGCGCGAACGCTGACACCGCCAGAGGGGTTATCGCAGCCTCCGCTCCCCCCGCCAGCATCGCGTCGGCCGTGCCGGCCGCGATCTGCCGGTAGGCCTCGCCTATCGCGTGCGCGCCCGTGGCGCACGCAGATGCGAGAGCGAAGTTCGGGCCCGTGACCCTGAAGCGCATCGCGATCTGCGCGGGGGCCGCGTTGGGCATGAGCTTCGGGACCATGAAGGGGCTGACGCGCCGCGCCCCTCCGGTGAGGTAAGCCTCGTGCTCGCGCTCGATCGTCGCCAGGCCCCCGATCCCGGTGCCGACTATCACTCCCACCCGGGTGGGCTCTAGGCCGACGCCGCCCCAGGCCGCGTCGTCCCACGCGAGCTGGGCGGCCGCCAGCGCCATCTGCGTGAACCGGTCGGTGCGGGCCACGTCGCGGGCCGGCATGAAATCGGTCGGGGCGAAGTCGCCCGCCTCACACGCGATACGTACCGGCAACCCGCTCGCGTCGAAGGCGGATATTGGCCCTGCGCCGGAGCGTCCCGCGAGCAGACCCCTCCAGAACGCGTCGCGCCCCACCCCGATCGGAGTAACGACGCCGATGCCCGTGATAACGACCTCTTGTCGATCAGCTCCCACTCGCGGCACCGGCCGAGCTCTTGGCCTGGATCAGTTCGATCGCGTCGCGCACCGTAGCGACGTTCTCGAGGTCCTCGTCAGGGATCTCGATGCCGTAACGTTCTTCGAGCGCCAGCGTGAGCTCCACGACGTCGAGCGAATCCAAGCCGATGTCCGAAGCGAGATCGGCCTCGCGCGTGACCACTTCCTGATCGATCCCCCGTCCCACGAGGTGGGACTTGATCGTCTCGAATATCTCCTCGTGCACGTCGTCCATGTCTCCTCCTTCTCTAGTGCTAAGCGGTCATTCCTCCATCGATCGCGAAGACGGCGCCGGTCACGTAGCCGGCATCGCCGGAGCACAGCCACGCCACGAGGCCGGCGACGTCTTCCGGAGTGCCGGCTCGGGCCTGCGGGATCCGGCCGAGCAGCCCCTCGACCTGTCGCTCGTTCAGGCCGGCCGTGAGGTCGGTGGCTATGTATCCGGGCGCCACCGCGTTAACGGTGATGCCCGTGGTCGCGAGCTCACACGCCAGACTCTTAGTGAGGCCTATGAGCCCGGCCTTGGCGGCCGAATAGTTGACTTGGCCGGGGCTCCCGCGCACGCCCGCGACCGAAGCCACGTTCACGATCCGACCCGAACCGGCGCGGAGCATGGGCCGGAGCGCGCGCCTCGCGCAGAAGAACGCACCCGTGAGATTGGTGCGGAGCACACCCTCCCACGCCTCGTCGGACATCTTCAGCGTCAGGGAGTCGCGGCGAGATCCCGCATTGTTGACGAGCACCTGGATAGGCCCGAGCGCATCCTCTACCTCGGCGAAGCAGCGATCGACGTCGGCGGCCGAGCCGACGTCGGCCTGAACGCACACTCCCTCCCCGCCGCGCTCTTCGATCGCGGCCAACGTTCTCTTGGCTTCGCCGGCACTCGATGCATAGTTGACGGCGACGGGGCGCGACTCGGCCAGGGCGAGCGCGACGGCTCGCCCGATCCCTCGGGACGCCCCGGTGACGAGCGCGACGCCGTCACCCACGGCTCGCTCCCACCGTCTCCGCGATGGGCGCGGCGTGACTCCGGGGGGCTCCCCACCGCATCGCGCCGGCGCCCCAGGTGAACCCCGCTCCGAATGCGGTCAGGATCACGACATCGTCGTCGGCCAGCCGGCCCGCATCGGCGGCCTCCGCAAGGGCTATCGGGATGGACGCAGCCGATGTGTTGCCGTAGTGCGTGATGTTGATCGCGATCTGCGCCTCGGAGAGCCCCAGCCGAGCCGCGACCGCCTCAAGGATCCGAGCGTTCGCCTGATGCGCAACGAGGAGCGCAACGTCGCGCACCGTGAGCGACGCCGCCTCCAGTATCTCGACAACCGACGCGGTCATCGCCTCAACTGCGCGCCGGTACACCTCGCGGCCGTTCATCTTTATGAAGCCTTGGCCCGGAGGGATCCACAGCAGCTCGGGGCGGGAACCGTCGGAAGACAGCGTGAACGGACCGAGCCTCGCTTCCCCCTCCTCGAGCACGACCGCGCCGGCACCGTCTCCGAAAAGCACGCAACTGCGCGCGTCCGAGTAGTCGGTGACGCGCGACAGCACGTCGGCGCCACATACCAGCACACGCCGGGCCGCGCCCCCCGTTATCAGCGCGTCCGCCTGGGCGAGAGCGAACAGGAAGCCGCTGCAGCCGGCGTTCAGGTCGTACGAAAAGGCGCCCTCTGCCCCCAGCGCGGCTTGGACCACCGGGGCGGTCGCCGGGATCTGGGTGTCTGGGGTGCAGGTGGCGACGATCACGCAGTCGAGCGCGGAGGCATCGAGGCCGGCTCTGGCAAGGGCCTCGCGCCCGGCGGCCGCGGCGAGCGACGCGGTGGTATCTCCTCGAGATGCGATGCGCCGCGCGACGATGCCCGTGCGCTCGAAGATCCAGTCCTCCGAGACATCGAGCGACGCGGCCAGCGCAGCGTTGGTGAGGGTCTCCTCTGGCAGCGCCATCCCCCACCCGGTGGTCTCGGCCCCCATCAGCAGCTCCACACCCAGAAGAGCGCGTCCCCCGGGCGGACCGGCTGTCCCTCGAGGGCGAGCATCCCCATCAGCCAGCCGCGCCACGGACTGACGACCTCCTCGGCGCGACCGTCCCGGCGGATCTGGGCGAGACCCTGGCCGGGCTCGACCCATTCGCCCTCGGAGGTGATCGTCTCCGGCGGCAAAGGCGCGAAGCGGCCGGAACAGGGGGCCACGACCACGCGCTCGCGGATCTGGACCGCCTCGGATGCCGTGAAGGTGTCCGCCATGACCTCAGACATGCGCGGCCTCTTTCGAGGCAAGGGACTCGAAGGTGCGGCGGGCGAGCCCCGCCGCCACCTGCCCGGGGCCGAGATCGAGGTAGCGGCGCACCCCCCGGCCCCACAGCCACTCGAGCGCCTCCCTGAAGCGAACGGGGGCCGTGAGCTGCTCGACGAGAAGCCTGCGAATCTCATCGGGAGCCCCGTAGGGACGAGCGGTCACGTTGGAGATCACCGGTACGTCTGGGGTACAGACCTCGATGGAATCGAGGGCATCCCGCAGCGGGGGGGCCGCGGAGGCGACCGCGGGGGTGTGGAACGCCCCCGCGACGGTCAGCCTCACGGCGCGACCCCCCGCGACCCTCGCCAGGGACGACGCCTCGGCAAGCCCGCGCTCGATCCCCGACACGACCACCTGGCCGGGAGCATTGTCGTTCGCAACGCGAACTTCACATCTCGCCGCGATGCGCTCGACCTTCTCCCGGTCGAGACCCAGGATGGCGACCATGCCTCCAGTTGTCTCTCGCGTCGCTTCGTGCATGGCCTCGGCGCGGGTGCACACAAGCTTCAGGCCGTCCGCCTCGCCGATCGCTCCACCCAAGACCAACGCGGCGTACTCCCCGAGGCTGTGCCCCAGCAAGAAGTCGGCCCCCTCGGCCCGTCCCCTCGCAACACTTCCGATGAAGATCGCCGGCTGCGCGATCCGAGTCGACAGATTCGGACGCGCA
>JBOGWZ010000101.1:0-5841 GCA_050694075.1 Actinomycetota bacterium
GCCCTTCTCGGGTTCTTAGAGGTGTTGGCCAAACGACGCCACGATCTCCCCGCCGAGAAGATAGAGATGATGATGGATGCGATCACTCGCTCGGGCGAGCGCCTTACCACCCTTCTCAACAATCTGCTCGATATCACGCGGTTCCAGGAGGGCGAGTTCGTGATCCAGCCCGAGCCAGTGGATCTAACGATCCTGTGCCGGAGAATCGTCGAGGAGACGCCGCCTCCCGACGGAAAGCGCGTGGACGTCCGCGTCGACGATGATGTCGTGGCCTTCGTCGACCCGGCGCGACTGGAGCAGGTCCTCGGCAATCTCCTGACCAACGCGTACCGGTACGGAGGCGCCAACATCGCAGTGGCGGCCGAAGGTCGCGACGGAGACGTCATCGTCTCGGTGACCGATGACGGCCCCGGCGTGGAGGAGGAGCTTCGATCCAGGGTTTTCGATCCCTTCTCCAGGGGAACGATGTCGGCCACAGTAGGAGGCTCGGGATTGGGACTCGCGATCGTCAAGACGCTCGTTGACGCCTTGGGTGACGAGATTTGGTACGAAATGCCCGAGACGGGCGGCGCGCGCTTCTGTCTCCGACTCAAGAAGGGCACGTGACGAAGAAGATCCTCGTCATCGACGACGAGCCGGATCTGCGATTGCTCGTCCGTTTGATCCTCGAGTCCGCCGGCTACGAGATCGTCGAGGCCGCGACGGGTGAGGAGGGTCTCGACCTGATGACCGACGAGCGACCTCGTCTCGTACTCCTCGACATCAGGCTCCCCGGGATCGATGGCTGGGAAGTGCTCGAGCGGATGCGCGTGGACCACGGCGGCGACATCCCGGTCATCATCATGTCGGCTCACTCCAGCCCGCGTACGCTCGAGAAGGCGAAGGAGCATGGGACGCAGGGTTATCTGGTCAAACCGTTCAAGGAGGCCGAGTTGCTTCGCTACGCGCGGCAGTTTGTCTAGGGAGTCAGCACTACCTTCAGCGCCTTACGCGCTGCGAACTTCTCGTAACCCTTTTGCGCGTCGTCGAGGGTGAGCCGGTCGGTGATGATCGGGATCGGATCGAGCTCCCCCTTGGCCACCGACCACAGCGCCTCCTCCCAGTGGCCCTGGATGTTGGCCATACCGGCGAACCGTAGATCGATACCGCGCAACCACACCATTCCGACCGGCATCTCGTAGCGCTCCGCGCCGTAGACCCCCACGACAACGACCCGGCCCCCGTCGCGCACGCACTTGAGCGCGTCCTTGAGGGCGTCCGTGTGGCCCACCGCCTCGATCGCGATGTCGGCCATAGCCCCGTTCGTCACACCGGCGACGGCGGCCTGGGCGTCCTTCTTCGAGACGTCTATGGCCTCGAGCCCGAGCTTCTTGGCGCTCTTTGCGCGGCCCGGATCCGCATCGAGCACGAACAGATTCTTGGGAGAGAGCCGGCGCGCCGCGAGCGCGCAGAACAACCCCACAGGACCGGCGCCGATCACGACGATCGTGTGCTCGGGCGTGATCTCGGCGAGCGCTGCGGCGTAGAAGCCCGTGGTCATCACGTCTCCCCCGAGCAGGGCCTCCTCGTCGTCGAGCCCGGCGAGGCCTCCGTCGAGTGTTCGTAGGTTCACGTCCGCGGCCGGGACCCGCACGTACTCGGCCTGCGCACCGTCGAGGTCGCCGGTGAGCTCGCCGAGGCCGAGTGCACGGCGCTCGTGGCAGAAGTTGAAGCGGCGCGCCGCGCACGCGCTACACACCCCGCACGCGATCAGGAACGACCCCAACACGCGCGTGCCCTCGTGATGGCGGGTGACGTCGTCGCCGACCTCCGTGATCAGACCCACGAACTCGTGACCGATCACGGCCCCCTCGCGCGCCCCTGGGGTCTTGCCGGAGATCAGATGGAGGTCCGAGGCGCAGATCGCGGCCTTGCGCACGGCCACGATCGCGTCGGCAGGCTCCTTGAGCTCGGGCGGGGCGACGTCGTCGACCCGCACCTCATTCGGGCCTGCGTAGACGACCGCCCTCACTGGGAATACCTCCCTGCCCGTGGGAGGTTTGTGATGTATGGGGGTAAAGGTGACGTGGTCATACTGGGCCCCAATACTTATGCCAAGAGGAGATCCGTGCAGGTCACTATGTACACCACCGAGTGGTGCGGCCACTGCCGGCGCCTGAAGCGCCAGCTCGCCGAGGAGGGGATCTCGGTGTCGGAGGTCGACGTCGACCGCGAGCCGAGCCACGACGACCGCATCATCGCCGCCACGGGCGGATACCGCATCGTGCCCACTCTCGAGATCGAGGGGAGGCTCCTCGTCAACCCCTCCGTCCAGGAGGTCCGGGCGGCGCTCGCCGGGTAGAGCCGATTAAACAACCATAGTAAGGTGCGAATATGTCTAATACCTTCCGGGACCTGCTGCGCGAGGTCCGTTCGAAGATCTCGGAGACCACCCCAGAGGAGGTTCGGGCACGCCTCGAGGCGGGGGAGGCCCTGAGGCTCCTCGACGTGCGCGAGGACGACGAGGTCCAGCACGGCGTGGTTCCCGGCGCCCGCCACGTTTCCAGGGCCCACTTCGAGAGCCGGGTCGAGGACGCGCTCCCCGACAAGGACGCGCCTGTCGTCGTGTACTGCGGCTCGGGAGTGCGGAGCGCGTTCGCGACCCGCACGCTCGTCGAGCTCGGCTATACCCACGTGGAGTCGATGGCCGGGGGGTTCACACGCTGGAAGGACCTCGGTTACGACTTCGAGCTGCCGCGCGTGCTCGACGCGTCCCAGCGCGACCGGTACTCGCGCCATCTGACCCTGCCCGGCGTGGGCGAGAAGGGCCAGACGAAGCTCCTCGACTCCAAGGTGCTGTGCATCGGGGCGGGGGGCCTCGGGTCTCCCGCACTGCTCTACCTCGCGGCGGCCGGGGTGGGGACGATTGGGATCGTCGACTCCGACCGCGTTGAGGAGAACAATCTCCAGCGCCAGATCGTTCACTCGACCGATCGCATCGGCGCGCTGAAAGCGGACTCGGCCAAGGAGACGCTCACCAAGCTCAATCCCGATGTGACGGTGATCACGCATCCGGTGCACATCGACGCCTCGAACGCGAAGGAAATCATCTCCGGCTACGAGATCGTGGTGGACGGGTGTGACAACTTCGACACGCGCTACGTCGTGAACGACACCGCGATCGAGCTCGGCAAACCTGTCGTGCACGGCTCGATCTTTCAATTCGAAGGGATGGTGTCGACGTTCGTTCCGGGTGAGGGACCGTGCTACCGGTGCCTCTATCCCGAAGCGCCACCCCCCGAGTTGGCCCCCACCTGAAGTGAGGCCGGGGTCCTGGGCGTGCTCCCGGGCATCATCGGTTGCCTCCAAGCCAACGAGGCGCTCAAGCTAATAGTGGGTTACGGCGAGCCACTGGTGGGCCGGCTGCTGACGTTCGATGGAAAGTCGACGCACTTCTCCGAGGTCAAGGTGCGTCGCGACCCAGCGTGTCCGGTCTGCGGCAAGCCGCGGATCGAGGCCGTGCCACAGCTTCGAGAGGCAGGAGCGCAGGCGGTCTAGGCGAAGTTTCCGGCAGAGATGAAGTTATCGCGCCGGAAGTTCCTGGGACTTCTCCTTGCAGTCGCGCTCGCCGCGGGGATCGCGCCGGGCGGACGGGTCGCTGCCGAGACGCGGAGCACGGGCCCCGCCGACGCAGTCGTGGTCGCGGTGATCGACTTCAACATCGTCCCCTACCACTGGGACTTTCTCGCCTCGAGGATGCCGCAGCACCTCGACCGCGATCCCACCAACAACCTCCCGCTCGACCGGGCCCCTCATACCTGGCTGCCGGGCTTCCCGGATCCCGGCAAGGCGTTCAAGTCCTATCGGCGCTTCGATCTCACGCTCGAAGAGAAGGACCCGAAGGCGCCCATCCCGTCGCTCGACGCGAGGGATGCGAACAAGTGGAACAAGGTCAAGGCGTCGACCTTCAAGAAGGTCAACTACTACTGGTTCCCCGGCACGAAGGTGATCGGCGCGATCGAGTTCGGCTCTCAGAAGCTCCACGGCACGACCGAGGATCACGGGGCTGGGGTGACCAGCGTGTCGGTCGGCAATCTGCATGGAACTTGTCCCGAGTGCCTGTTGCTGTTCATCAACCTCGACGAGGGCGATGAGCTGTCCGCCATTAGGTGGGCGATGAAACAGTCGTGGATCGACGTGATCACGAACAGCTACGGCCGCAGCCAGTTCGTGGTCGGTAAGACCTACAACGGCCCGGACGAGAGGGATCAGAGAAAGGCCAGCGAGCGCGGCCAAACCATCTTCTTCTCCTCCGGCAACGGGATCGACAACCAGTACGCGGTCCCGAACGCCACGTACCTGTCGTCGGAGAAGGGACCGGACTGGATCGTGACCGTCGGGGCGGCCAGCCCCGGGGAGGACAACCACTACGAGGATCCGCTGCGCACGTCCGATCACGCCTCCTACCTCGGTGCGGGCAAGCCTGTCGACGTGGCAAGTATCGGGCTCGACTATCCCAGCGCGTATACGGCGATGACGGTGGGGGGAACGGGGGACCTCGGGTTCGCCGGCACGTCCAATGCATCGCCCACCGTCGCCGGCATCTACGCCCGGGCGCTTTACGTCGCTCGGCGCAAGCTATCCGGTGCAAGCCGGATACAGAAGAACGGGATGGTTGCGGTCGGCACCAGGTACGACTGCGGACGCGTCCGGCCAGACTGTGAGCTGCGCGACGGCGTCTTGACCGCCGAGGAGCTCCGCACACGACTGCTGCACGGAGCGGTTCACACCTCGGCCGGCATGACGACCCCTCTGGGGGGCGAGCTCCCGCCGGTCGGCGAGGACGAGCTTCTCAACGAGGGCCACGGCACCTACTTCGCGCGTGAGACCGGCAAGTGGTCGGCGTACATGAAGGAGTTCGGCCGCGTCGTCGGCCCGATGACCGGGGACCGCAAGACTCTGAAGCGACCCGACGGCGAGCACGAGTGGATGGTCGTCGACTCGTACTGCCGCCAGCACCTGTGGGGGACCTGGACCGGCGGCTATTACGTCCCGGGCAAGACCGAGCTGCCGGGCTCCGACCCCGAGTGGCCCATCCGGTCGTGGATGGAAACCTACTGCCCGACCATGCGGCCCCCGCCCTGATCTGGTCTTCAAACATCCTTTGTGTATGACCAGGGTCGGTTTCCGACCCCTTCGCATACACAAAGTAGCTTTCGGGCCGTGAAGGTGGTCGTGCTCGCCGACACGCACACGCGCGGCTCCTCCCGGCCGCTTCCCGAGGGGGCCTGGCCCTACATCGAGACCGCCGACCACATCCTGCATGCGGGCGACGTCTGTGATCCGGCACTGCTCGACGAGCTGAAGTCGTTCGCGCCGGTGACGGTGGTAATCGGTAACTCCGACGCACACGACGTTCGCGCGTGGGGCGCCACGGACGAGGCGGCAGTGGAGCTCGGCGGGATCGAGGTCGCGATGATCCACGACGCCGGTCCGCGACAAGCGCGTTGGGAACGGATGCGGACGCGCTTTCCGTCGGCCCGGGTCGTCGTCTACGGCCACTCGCACGTTCCCCATCTGGAGGATCGAGACGGTCTCATGTTGTTGAACCCCGGAAGCCCGACGTGGAAGCGGCGGGCGCCGTTCGCCTCGATGGGCATGCTGTGGATCGAGGACGGAGGAGTGGAGGCCGAGATCTTCGCCGTGTAGCGGGGGCATGAGCAGCAGGCCCGCCTGCAGGAAGCGCCGGCTGAGAGGGCGAACTAACCGAGCATGTCCCGCCGGGTCTTCACCGTGCTCAGCGCGCTCTCGCTGCTGCTGGTCATGCTGCCGTCCGTGCGCGCCCAGGAGCCGGTGGACCAA
>JBOGWZ010000102.1:0-2487 GCA_050694075.1 Actinomycetota bacterium
CCTGTATCGCGACCGAGGCGGTAACGAACGCGGTGTGAGTGGTTTCGGCCGCCCAGCACGACTCGAAACCGGCGTCCTCGACCATCTTGGCCATCGGGCCCACCATGCTGAGGGGACCGCCCACCCCAATGCCGTAGTCCATGGGGCGGGACTATATCCCCCGCTTGCGCTGGGCCGCCGAGGCGGTATCTTCCGCCGCATAGACGCCTAATCCCTGAAGGGGGACCATGGCCGACCTGCTCGACGACGAAGAGATCGAACAGCGCCTCGACGAGCTCGGCGACTGGGAGCGCGACGGTGACGAGATCCAAAAGAACTTCGAGTTCGACGACTTCGACGCAGCGATCAAGTTCGTGAACGAGGTAGCAAAGCTCGCCGAGCGCTACGACCACCATCCCGACATCGACATCCGCTACAACCGCGTGCGCCTGTCGCTATCGACCCACGCCGAGGGGGGGCTGACCGGGCGCGACTTCGACATCGCGGGCGAGATCGAGCAGTCGATCGCCTGATCAGAAGGGCTCGGGGACCGACCCAACCTCCCGTCGGAGCCACGGAGGAAGCGAGAACGTCACGTCCTCGGACGTGACCTCTTTGGTCTCCACGGTGCCGTAGCCCAGCTCCACGAGACGCTCGAGGAGCCGCTCCACCAGCACCTCCGGGGCGCTCGCCCCCGAGCTCACGCCCACGGTCTCGGCCCCCTCGAGCCATGCCGGGTCGAGATGCGTCTCGTCGGGAACGAGATGTGCCGGCGTGCCCGACTTCCGGGCGACCTCGACCATGCGGTTCGAGTTGGACGAGTTGAACGCGCCGACGATCAGAACGACGTCGGAGTCGGCGGCGATCGCCTTGACCGCGACCTGGCGGTTCTGGGTCGCGTAGCAGATGTCGTCGCTGTGCGGTCCCGTTATGTCGCCGAAACGCTCGCGCAGGCCCTCCACGACGTCCTTGGTGTCGTCGACCGAGAGCGTCGTCTGGGTGAGGTACGCGACGGGTTCGTCGGTGTCGAGGCCCAGCTCGCCGATCTGCTCGATGCTCTCGATGACTTGTGTGGAGTCGGGGGCCTCGCCCGAGGTTCCCTCGATCTCCTCGTGGCCCTTGTGACCCACCAGGATGATCTTCCGGCCGCCCTTGGCGAAGCGCTTGGCCTCGTTGTGCACCTTCGTCACTAAGGGACAGGTGGCGTCGATCACCTTGAGGTTCCGCTCCTCGGCGCGGCGGCGCACCTCCGGAGACACGCCGTGGGCCGAGAACACGCACACCGCGCCACCCGGCACCTCCTCTTCGGAGTCGACGAACACCGCGCCTCGCTTCTCGAGCTCCGTGACGACGTGACGGTTGTGGACGATCTCCTTGCGCACGTAGACGGGCGCGCCCAGCTGGTCGAGCGCGCGCTCGACGATCTGCACGGCGCGGTCGACCCCTGCGCAGTAGCCACGGGGCGCGGCGAGAAGGACCTTCTTCATCTCGCGGCCATGGTAGTCGGGTCTGCTCAGGCGGCGGTCACGCTGAGGATCGGCGGCAGCCCCCGCGCCGCCACCTGCCAGGTGCGCCCCTCGTCTAGCGAGGCGAACACCTCCCCCGAGGTCGCGCCGAAGAACAGACCGAGTGGGTCGCGGCCATCGGCGCAGAAGGCCTGGCGAAGGATCGTGTGCCACGCGTTGTCCTGTGGGAGCCCCTCGGATAACGGAGCCCAACTCTCACCCCTGTCGCGGATCTCGTACACGCGGAGCCTCCCCTCCGGGGGCACGCGGTCGATGTCCGCCTTGAGCGGTATCACGTAGGCGCGATCGGGGTCGCGGGGATGCGCCACGAGCGGGAAGCCGAAGTCCGAGGGGAGACCCTCGCCTATGTTCTGCCACGACTCTCCCGCGTCATCCGACCGGTACACGCCCCCGTGGAACTGCATGTAGATCGTGTCGGGCTGGAGGGCCGCCCGGCGGACCTTGTGCACGCACAGATTGGACGCTTCCTCCTGCGCCTCCTCGGGCAGGTACTGCGGCACCAGGCCCTTGACACCCCGGCGCCACGTCTCCCCCCCGTCGTCGGTGAGCCACACCCCGACGGCCGAGATCGCCACCGCGAGCCGCGCCGGGTCGCCGGGCCACGTCGATACCGAGTGCAGACACAGCCCACCCCCGCCGGGCTGCCACTGCGGGCGGGTCGGCTCGTCCCACAGCGACCGCACAAGGGACCACGACCGTCCCGAGTCCGTGCTCTTGAACAGCGCGGCGGGGTCGACGCCGGCCCACACAACGCCGTCCTCCTCCCCCGGTTCGATGATCCACGTCCGCTCGATCGTGGCCTCGGTGTCCTCCGGAAAGGCAGGCCCCTCGGCCTCGGTCCACTCCCCGGTCGGGTCCTCGGCGACGAAGACGTGGGGGCCGAACCATCCGGGGGTCACGGACGCGAGGCACAGGTTGCTCCGCGGATCGCGCATCGCGTACTCCACGGCCTGGCCCTCGAACGAACGGGGGCCGACCTCGA
>JBOGWZ010000102.1:2587-5783 GCA_050694075.1 Actinomycetota bacterium
TCCTCGGCGACGAAGACGTGGGGGCCGAACCATCCGGGGGTCACGGACGCGAGGCACAGGTTGCTCCGCGGATCGCGCATCGCGTACTCCACGGCCTGGCCCTCGAACGAACGGGGGCCGACCTCGAAGCCGCCCTCGTCCCCGGTGACGACGAACAACCCCTTGCGAGTCCCAACCAACAGCTCACGCTTCACGGCTTCCTCCCGAGATCGCATGGATGATGTCGATGCGTGCGTCCGGCGCGACGCTCGTATCCGCGGTCACGCGCTCGCCGTCGATGAATACGTTCACGTGGCGGCGGATCGCCCCCAATTCGTCGAGCACCCAGCCCTTGATCTTCGGATGCTCTCGCTCGAGAGAGCCGATCGCCTCGCCGACCGTGGAACCACCGGTCTCGACCGTGCGGTCCCCCACCAGTTCTGCGAGCGGCGACCTCAAAGTTACGAGCGGCACGGCGGGCAGTCTAACTTCGGACCCGCTGGACCTGGCCCTACCTCTTCTTGGCCACCGCCTTGCGATAGAGATCCGGCAACCCGGCCTCCTGGCTGGAGGGACATAGGGGCTCCACCGCGCAGTCCTCGCAGCGCGGCTGCTTCGCCAAGCACACGTTGCGCCCGTGCTCTATCAAGAGATAGGGGAAGTGAGGCCACTCCCTCTTGGGAACGAGCTCCATCAGGTCGCGCTCGACCTTCTCGGCGTCCTTGGGCCCGTGCTTGGTGAGGCCCAGGCGCACGGCGAGGCGACCGACGTGAGTGTCGACGGCGATGCCTGCGTCCGCGTCCCGCCGAAGATCCTCCGGGAAGCAGTTGGACTGGACGATGTTCGCGGTCTTGCGCGCCACCCCGGGTAGTGAGATGAGCTCTTTGATGGTCCTCGGGACCTCGCCCCCATAGTCGTCGAGCAGCTTCTGCGCCATCCCCCGCAACGCGCGGGTCTTCTGGCGAAAGAACCCGGTGGCGTGGATGTCCTGCTGGAGCTCCTCCTCGGGGACCTTCAGGTAGTCCTCGGGCCGCCGGTACTTGCGGAAGAGGTCTTTCGTGACCTCGTTGACCTTCACGTCGGTCGATTGAGCCGACAGCACGACGGCGACCACGCACTCGAAAGGGTTCGAGTACTCAAGGGCGATGCTCGCCTCCGGATGTTGCTTCTCGAGGCGCCCGATCACGTCTCCGATGCGCTTCTCGGGAGGGTCCTCACGTGTTGCGGGCATGGTGGGTATACTACCCAAACGACTGTTTGTTTGGGGAGGTTAGGTGGCAGCGCAACCGGCGCGGTCGATCGAGGGGATGAGGAGTCCCGGCGCACGCCGCGCCCAGCTGGTCAGCGCCGCCGCCCGGCTCTTCTCGGAGCGGGGCTACCACGGGACCTCGATGCGACACCTCGGCGAGGCGATGGGGGTTCTGCGGGGTTCTCTTTACGCCCACATCGGCTCCAAGCAGGAGCTGCTGTTCGACGTCGTCGACCACGGCGCGGATCGCTTCCTCGAGCGCGGCGAGCAGGCCATCACCCTCGACGGCGACGCGGCCGAGAGGCTCGAGGCATTCCTCGTCTGGCACGTCGAGACCGCGATCGAGCACATCGAGGCGGCCACGGTGTTCCTGTCAGAGTGGCGCTACCTGGACGACGAGCTGCGCGCGATCATCCGCGCCAAGCGAGACCGCTACGAAGCCATGGCGCGCGGGATCATCGCCGACGGGATCAGGGAAGGGGTCTTCCGCGAGGACGTCGACGTGCACATGGCGGCGCGCCTCGTGCTGTCGGCCGGCAACTGGGTCTACACCTGGTACCGGCCCGGCGGTGGGCTGACGCCGACCGAGATAGGAGAGGTGTTCGCAGACATGATCGTTCGCGGTTTCCAAAAGGAGGGGGCGGGGGGGAACCAGTGAGGCGCCTCGGCGCCGGGGTTCCCCCGAACATAGGAAGGGGCGGGGGGGAACCAGTGAGGCGCCTCGGCGCCGGGGTTCCCCCAGAGAAGGAGGGGGCATGACCTACGAGGAGAAGCTCCAGGCTTTCGGCGAGCGAGTCGAGGGCGGCGGCAAGGTCGAGACCCAGGACTGGATGCCAGACGACTACCGGCGGGGCGTGCTCAAGTTCATCGAGATGCACGCCAACTCCGAGATCATGGGGGCGATCCCCGAGCGCGAGTGCCTTCCCTCTGCGCCGTCGCTCAAGAGGAAGATGAGCCTGGCCGCGAAGATCCAGGACGAGGTCGGTCACTCTCAGCTCCTCTACAGAGTCGCGGAAGACCTCGGCAAGAGCCGCGATGCGATGTACGAGGACCTGATCACGGGCAAATCCAAGTTCCACAACGTCTTCCACTACCCCACCGCCCACTGGGGCGACGCCGCGCTCATCGGCTGGCTGATCGACGGAGCGGCGCTGGTAACGCAGGCGTCCCTGCTCGAGTCCTCCTACGCTCCGTACACACGCGTGCTCAAGCGCATCTGCGCCGAGGAGCAGCTGCACCTCCGTCACGGCGAGCACATAACCCTCGAGCTGGCGGCCGGGACCGACGAACAGCGGTGGATGTTCCAGGACGCGCTCAACCGGTGGTGGCTGGCGATCATCCACTTCTTCGGCCCCCGGTCCAACCCGGAGAAGGATCTGCTGCTGCGCTGGAGGGTCAAGACCAGGACGAACGAGGAGCAACGTCAGGAGTTCCTCGATCGCTACGTGCCGAAGGTGCTCGAGCTCGGCTTCAGCCTGCCCGACCCCGTTCCCTACAAGGACGAGGACGGGCACTGGAAGGTCCACGAGGAGGACATCGACTGGGGGCCACTCGAGGCGATCAAGCGCAACGAAGGGCCGGAGACGCACCGCCGCCTCGAGTGGCGGCGAAGGATCCACGAGGAGCACCGGTGGGTGCGCGAGGCGCTGTCCGAGCCCGGCGTCCACGCCGCGTAGTTTCGATGGAAACGTACGAGGTCTTCCGCCGGGTGGGCCACAAGGAGCCGTTCCAGCACTGCGGCACCGTCACCGCGCCCGATTCCGAGATGGCGCTTCTGATGGCGAAGGAGTGCTTCACGCGCCGGCTCGAGGGTGAGCATCTCTGGGTCGTGCGGCGGAGCGACGTGCACTCGCTCAAAGACGAGAGCCTGATCGCGCTGGCGGCCGACAAGTCCTATCGGTTCCCGCACGCGTACCGCGACATCGTCGAGAAAAGGGAACGCGCCAAGGAGCGCGCGGAAGGAATAGG
>JBOGWZ010000103.1:0-5749 GCA_050694075.1 Actinomycetota bacterium
CCCGTCGGTTCGCTCGAGGCCGCGGCTAAGGCGATGGATGCAGACGAGTTCGAGATCGTCTGTTCTCTGGGGAGAGGGACGGCCGAAGCCGAGGTCATGAGCGTCGATCTGACGCCCGACTACGTGGAGCTGAACGCGCATGGCACGTCTTGACACCTTTGCAGACGGACGGGCCGTCGCGAGCGACAAGGCGCGGACCCTCGTCGAGGCGCTCCCATACATCCGCTCGTATCGAGGTCAGACCGTCGTGGTGAAGATCGGGGGGGCGCCCCTGGAGCAGCCGGCCCTCGCCTCCCTCGTCGCAGAAGATCTCGCTCTCATGGCGCTCGTCGGGATCCGTCTGATAGTCGTCCACGGCGGTGGCCCGCAGGTGAGCGAGGCCATGGCGACCGCCGGGCTCGAAGCGCGGTTCGTCGGCGGCCTTCGGGTGACAACCGAGGAGACGATGGAGGTCGTGCGGCGCGTGCTCGTCGGATCGATAAACGGCGATCTCGTGGCCCGGCTGGGTGATGCCGGATTGTCCGCGGTGGGGCTGTCGGGAGTGGACGGGAACCTGATCCAGGCGCGCCAGGTGAAGGGACCCAATGGAGAAGACATCGGCCGCGTCGGACGGGTTGCCCACATCCGGACCGAGTTGCTTGCGTCCTTGCTCGAAGCGGGTCACACGCCGGTGATCGCCTCGGTGGCGCCGGCGACAGACGGCGCGTTCCTTAACGTCAATGCCGACTCGGTGGCGGGAGCCGTCGCGGCCTCGCTGGGGGCGGCGAAGCTCGTGTATCTCACGAACGTCGAAGGAATGTACCGAGATCTCGGGGATGCGGGAACGTTGGTATCGGAGCTGTCACTTGGGGAGCTAAGGGGGATGACGGCACAGCTTTCCGAGGGCATGCAGCCGAAAGCGGCATCGGCGATCGCCGCGCTCGAAGAGGGAGTCGGAAAGGTCCACATCCTGGACGGCCGTGTCGAGCACGCCCTCCTCCTCGAGGTCTTCACGGACGAGGGCATAGGAACGCAGGTGCTGCCATGAGGGCGAAGGCGCTAGCGGCTGCGCGCCGTGCCCTCCCGCAGAGCGAGGACGCCGCTATGCGGCGAACTCGATCGAGGAGGGAAGTGACGTGACGCTCGCGCACGTATCCGGTCACATCATGAACACCTATCGCCGATGGGAGGTGGAGTTTGTGGAGGGGCGCGGGGCGACCCTCCACGACGCCCAGGGCCGCTCCTACATAGACCTGGTGGCGGGCATCGCGGTGGCATCGGTAGGGCACGCGCATCCCGCGATCGCGGAAGCCGTCGCTAAACAGAGCGCGCGGCTGATACACGTATCCAATCTCTACCTGACCCGTCCGCAGGCCGAGCTCTCCGACAGGCTTGCGGAGCTGACCGGGGGGATGCTGTCTTTCTTCTGTAACTCGGGGGCGGAGGCGATCGAATGTGCTCTGAAGCTCGCGCGGCGATGGGCGAGATCATCCAACGCGTCCTCCGAAGCAAAGGTGATCTGCGCCGAGGGCGGCTTCCACGGGCGGACCTTCGGAGCCCTTGCCGCCACCGGGCAGGCCTCCAAGCGTGAGCCCTTCGCCCCGATGCTTCCGGGGTTCGTTCACGTGCCCTTCGGAGACATAGAGGCGCTGGCGGCCCAGATGGACGAGTCGGTGTGCGCGGTGCTGCTCGAGCCGATCCAGGGAGAGGCGGGAGTCGTGGTTCCGCCCGACGACTACCTCTCGCTGACGCGAACACTGTGCGATCGGCACGGAGCGCTCTTGATCCTGGATGAGATCCAGACGGGCGTGGGCCGCACGGGGGACTGGTTCGCGCACCGGCACTACGGCGTGACTCCGGACGTGATGTGCCTCGCGAAGGCGCTCGCAGGAGGCCTACCGATGGGCGCGTGCCTCGCTCGTCCGGAGGTTGCGGGGGCGTTCGCTCCAGGGGACCACGCCAGCACCTTCGGTGGCGGACCGGTTCAGTCCGCAGCCGCGCTCGCGGTTCTCGACGTCATCGAGGAGGAAGGGCTCCTTCAACGGGCGAGCAGCGCAGGGGCACGGCTGGCGGCCGGATTGCGCGGCGTTTTCCCGGGAATGGAGGTGCGGGGGCGAGGCCTACTCATCGGCATCGACCTCGGCGCGCCGATCGCGCGGGCCGTCGTCGAAGCGGCTCTCGCCGACGGTGTGCTCGTCAACGATCCGACGCCCTCGGTCGTTCGGGTGACGCCGCCGTTGGTGATCACCGACGAAGAGATCGACCGAGCCCTCGGATCTCTGACGAACGCGTATCGGAGCGTGATCGGATGAGGGCAGACCGCCGACGTGATCTCCTCCGGATACTCCATGAGGGGAAGTCGACATCTCAGAGAGACATAGTTCGCGCACTGCGGGCCGCGGGCCACACCGTGACCCAAGCGACGGTGTCCCGGGATCTGACCGACATCGGTGCGACGAAGGTGCGGATCAACGGCACGTTCGTTTATCGGCTTCCAGACGAGGTCCCTCACTCGGTCGGAGGAGATCTGATGGCTCGGAACCTCGAGCGAACGCTGGGTGAGTTCGCGCTGGACGTACGAAGAGCCGGATCGATCGTGGTGGTGAACACCGCTCCGGGCCATGCAGCCGCCGTTGCCCGAGCGATCGATCTCGCTTCGGTCACAGAGGTCGTCGGGACCGTGGCCGGAGACGACACGATATTCGCCGCTACTCCGAGCGAGGGCGCGGCGGAGCGATTGGCAGCGAGGTGGATGGCGAGAGGTAAAGCGGAGGTGGGGGAGTGAAACGAATCGTTCTCGCGTACTCGGGGGGACTGGACACGTCGGTGGCGATACCGTGGCTGTCCGAGCGGGGTTACGAGGTCGTCGCCGTCGCGGTTGACGTGGGCCAGCCGGGCGATCTATCGGCAGCGGTAGAGCGCGCGCCGGTTCTCGGAGCAGTGGATGCGAGGCTGGTCGACGCCAAGGAACGATTCGTCGAGAGCTTCGTCCTTCCGGCTCTGAAGATGAACGCCGTCTATCAGCGGCGATATCCACTCGTGTCTGCTCTTTCGCGTCCACTTATCTCGGAGATCCTCGTCGAGGTCGCGCGCGAGGCCAAAGCGGATGCGGTGGCACATGGGTGCACCGGCAAAGGCAACGATCAGGTGCGCTTCGAGGTCTCGCTCAGCACGTTGGCCCCCGACCTCGAGGTTGTTGCTCCCGTGCGGGACTGGGGCATGTCGAGGGAAGAGACGATCGCGTATGCGCGTGAGCGAAAGCTTCCCGTGGTCACGACCAGGTCTTCTCCCTACTCGATCGACGAGAACCTGTGGGGGAGGAGCATTGAGTGTGGGGTCCTCGAAGACCCGTGGACCGCTCCGCCCGAGGATGTCTTCGAGATGACCGCAGCCCCGACGCAGGTCACGGATACGCACGAGATCGAGATTGGATTCGAGCGCGGCGCTCCGATGTCGGTCGATGGGGAGGTCTTGTCGCCGCTGCAGGCGATCGCCGCCGTTGGAAAGGTGGCGGGAGCATTCGGCTTCGGCCGGGTCGACATGGTCGAGGACCGCTTGGTGGGCATCAAGTCCCGAGAGGTGTACGAGGCGCCGGCTGCGCTCGCGCTCATCGCCGCGCATTCGGATCTCGAGGCGCTCACGCTGGAACGCTCGGTCGCGCGCGAGAAGCGGAGGCTCGAGGAGCGATGGGCAGAGCTCGTCTATGAGGGTCAGTGGTTCTCACCGTTGAGAGAAGCCGTCGACGCGTTCTGTGATGCAACCCAGGAATCGGTGACCGGCGATGTTCGACTCCGTTTCGGACCCGGTTCGTGCATGGTGGTCGGACGCCGCTCCCAACGCTCTTTGTACTCGCGCGCCCTTGCGACCTACGACAGCGGCGACGCGTTCGCGCACGAGGACGCGGCCGGGTTCGTGCGGCTCTGGGGACTCCCACTGAAGGAGTGGGCGAGAAAGACGTCCTCCCCTCCTCCTCCGCCTTCCTTTCCTCCTCCTCCCCAGGACGCCGCGGGGTGACCAAACCGGACGTCGTCTGGGGAGGGCGGTTCAGAGCCGAGCCGCATCCCGAGATGATGCGCCTGACGCGGTCTATCGAGGTCGACATCCGGCTGCTCGAGGTCGACGCGCGGGCAACGAAGGCGCACGCGCGCGTCCTTGCCGCGGCGGGATTGCTCGCCCGGGATGACTTGGAGGCGATCGATGAGACGCTCGACGACCTGGTCGCGCGCGCAGACGAGGGTCGGCTGGACGACGCGGGTGACGAGGACGTGCACTCGCTGGTAGAGAGGGTCTTGACCGAGCAGCTGGGGGAAGTTGGGGCCCGCGTGCACGCGGGTAGGAGCCGCAACGACCTCGTTGCGACGGATCTCAGGCTGTGGTGCAAGGAGACGGCCGGAAGGCTCGCGGCCCTCGTCGGGGATGTCCTTTCGGTGATAGCCGCGCGAGCGGAAGAGCACGAGAGCTCCCCGATGCCCGGTTACACGCATCTCCAGCGCGCTCAGTTCGTATCGGTGGGATTCCATCTGCTTGCTCACGGCTTCGCTCTGGCGCGCGACGGCTACCGGTTTCTCGGCGCGCGGGTGTCCGCCGACAGGTGCGTGTTGGGGGCCGGCGCGCTGGCCGGAACGACCCTTCCTCTCGATCCCGGCGTGGCCGCCGACGAGCTCGGCTTCACAAAGACGTTCGACAATGCGATGGACGCGGTTTCTGATCGAGACTTCGCCTGTGACCTGCTATACGCCGCGGCGTTGTGCGCCGTCCATCTGTCTCGCCTGGCGGAGGAGATCGTTCTGTGGACGAGCGCGGAGTTCTCACTCGCGCGACTCCCCGACGAGTGGTCCACGGGATCGAGCATGATGCCGAACAAGCGGAACCCTGACCTGGCGGAGCTGGTGCGGGGACGATCGGCCCCCGCGATCGCCGACGTAACGGCCTTGCTGACACTGCTCAAGGCTTTGCCGCTCGCGTACGATCGTGACCTCCAGGAGGACAAGGAGATCGTGTTCCGAGCGTGCGACCGTATCGGAGACGCGCTGCTGGCGACTCGTTACCTCGTGGAAGCGATCGAGTTCCGCGCCGAGCCCACGATGTCGGAGGGGGCGATGTGGGCCACCGATCTGGCCGAGGCCCTGGTCGCACGCGGCGTCCCCTTCCGGGAGGCACACCGCGCCGTGGGTGCG
This sequence comes from Actinomycetota bacterium, assembly GCA_050694075.1. Classification (GTDB taxonomy): domain Bacteria; phylum Actinomycetota; class CADDZG01; order CADDZG01; family WHSQ01; genus JBOGWZ01. The sequence continues at coordinate 5,157 of JBOGWZ010000103.1, forward strand.
CTGGTGGTGGATCTCGAGGAACGGGGAGCGACGCTGGCGGAGGCCTCCGAGGAGGATCTCAAGAAACATCACGAGTCCCTTTCGACCGAGGATCGGCAACTGGCCGACGCGGCGGGCAGCCTGCGGTTGCGCGACGCACCGGGCGGCACGGCACCAGAGCGAGTGAGAGAGCAGATCGAGCGACTCCGGGCGCGGGCCCAAGAGCTACGCGCCTGAGCCCCGTATCTTCGGCGACTCGTTGGTGCGGTTCCGTACAAAAGGTGCATTCGGTCCAAGTGTGTTGACACTCCCCGCTAACGCTCCTTGAATCTGCAACCGAGACTTGTTGCGGTGATGCCTACCCGGAAGGGGGCTGGGTTGCTGAACAGACGCGCCTTGGCGCTCGCAATTGGAGTGGCAGTTCTGACCGTGGGCGCCCCGATTGCGGGCGCCGACATCCCGGACAGGATCCAGCGAAGGTCCGAGAGCAGAACCAACGATGACGCCCTGCTGTCGGACCCGGCCGCGAGCCGTCTGCCGGCAACGAACAAGAACGTTAAGCAGATATCGTCTCTGGACCTGACCGACGTCGAGGGGGGCATCGCGGACGTCGG
>JBOGWZ010000104.1:0-5741 GCA_050694075.1 Actinomycetota bacterium
GGCCGGTTCTACGCCAAGGTGCTGAGAAGCTCCCTCGTCACCGGAACCGGAGACCGGATCAAATGCCGCCCGGATCGGTCGCGGACGGTCAGACGGCGTTAGACCGCTCGCCTGGCCGGATCTCAGGGGGCGATACGCGCCCTCATGACCAACTCGGTACGGGGGCGCTCGCCGGGGCGGAGGTAGAAGCCCACGAACACGCCGCGCGAGATGGCGGCGAGATCCTGGTTCCTCTTGGTTAGGGTCCTGCGGAGCACGCGTCCCGATGCGAGTGCGCTGCGCAGGGCGGAGACCTCTAAGTCAAAGAACACCGAGCGTGGAGACGCGTCCAAGAAGGGGCCGGCGTCGGGTCGAAGAGAGCCCCTTCCTTTCCAGCGAACCTTCACGCCTCGCCATGACACGCGCGCGTTGTTCAGGAGAGTGTCGAATCTGAACCTGGTCGCCGGGATCCGCCGAGGACGTCCCCGGAACCAACAGGTGGCGTGGGCGAGCCCCTTCCCCCTCCGCAGCCTGCACCGGGATCGGGTTGCGAGGAGCCACGTTGAATCACGTCCCATGAAGGACGTCACCCTGAACGCGAAGACCAGGTAGGCGTAGGCCTTCCTGTTGTTGCTTACGAGCCAAATCGCCTCGGCGGCCTGGAAGGTTCCGACCCACAAGCGCCGACCGTCGGACGGCGCCTGTCCGTCGAGGGCCCTGGACGGCGCGACTGAGGCGAGTGCCACTACCGTGGCTAGCGCCACCGTGGCGACCACCCGCGACGCGTTCACACGTTGGGCATTCCACGGGACCCGCCCTATCCCTTGTTCCGTCTGCAGAGAAGGCGCCACTCCTTCGTTTCTGTCGCAGACCATTGCTAGAGTTCTGAGGACCATGGAGGCGCAGGTCTGGACCCTCATTGGGCTTCTTGCGACGATGCTCGTCGGCTCCTTGTTCTATCTGGGAAGCCGTATCGATGGGCTTGGGTCCTCGCTTAACTCGCGCATCGACGGGCTGCAAGGCGAGCTCCGAACCCAGGGCCGCGAGGTGAACGCGCGTATCGACGGGCTCGGGGGCCGCATCGATGGGCTTGGATCCTCGCTCAACGGCCGCATCGATGGGCTTGGATCCTCGCTTAACGGCCGCATCGACGGGCTCGAGGGCCGCATCGACGGGCTCGAGGGCGAGCTCAGGAACTGGGGACGCGAGCTGGGCGAGCGGATCTACGAGCTCTCGGCCAGGCTTGACGACCACCTCCGGCGGCCCGCCGGCTGAGCCACCCGCTTCCGTCCGCCGCTGCGGCGGGTTGGGTCACGGAACTTGCGACCGGGTCCGCGGGGATCGCGCGAAAAGGCCGCCCTGTTGGGGCGGCCCTTTTTTCCCTTGGGAAATCGCCGTCAGGTCAGCGATCTTTGTCCTTGAACTTGTCCTTCAGGCCCTCGGTGACGCCCTTGAGCTTGTCCCGGGCCTCCTCCAGCTTCTCCTTGGTCTCCTCCTCGGTGCGCTGCCGGCGGCCCTCGGCCTCGGCCTCCTTGTCGCCGGTATAGCGCCCGGCCTTCTCTTTGGCGATGCCCTTGAGCTTGTCTCCCTGGTCGGTCATTGACTCCTCCTAGCACAGTAGTAGATGCTGGGGGAGAGGCAACCTCCCCGTGGTCTCAAGCGTTATTTCCGCGACGGCCGGGGAGCAAACGCCCGGCAGAGCGAGGAATAGGACGGCGGCGGGGGCGGTTTAGCCCTGAGAGGCAGTGGCTAGAACAGAGGTGGCTGCCGCGCCTCCGGCAGCTCAAGAGGAGGGACTCATCCAACACGTGATGGACCCTGTTCAGGACTTGGACTGGCAGGAGGACGCCGCCTGCCGGGAATACGACAACACCCTCTTCTTCGGCCCGGACGCAGGTGAGTCCGAGCTCGAGAAGCAGGCTCGTGAGGCGCGCGCCAAGGCCGTGTGCCAGCGTTGTCCCGTCGCCGAGCCGTGTCTCGAGTTCGCCATGGAGACCAACCAGAAATACGGGATCTGGGGGGGCCTGACCGATAAAGAGCGCGCCTCCCTCAAGCGTCGCCGCGCCCGCGCCCGCCGCGCCTCCTAACCCTTCCCCTCCGCCGACTTGGACGTGAGGGGCGCATACGCCCCTGAGATCTAACTCGGCGTTCATACCGAAGCAACCTTTTGCCACCTGGGCTCGTTTCAGAGGGCAGGAAGACTTAGGGCAGGAAGACTTGCCCTGCAGGCGAATCCTCTCGGTGCTGTTCCAGTGACTGGAAGGAGACCAGGTGACCCTCGGTAGCCTCGATAGGCGCTCAGGCGTGGCGTTTTTGGTGGCGGCCGCCCTGATCCTGTGGCTGGCGCCCCTGGCCGGGACCGCCTCCGCCAACCACTCCACTCGGACCTTGGACGTGGAGCCGGAGTCCACCCCGGTGCCGCTCAACGCGTCCCACAGCATGACCGCGACCCTGAGCGAGGCCGCCGACCTCGACTCGGGAACGATCAACATCGACTTCGAGAACGAGGAGGGGGTCAACGACCCCGACGGCGACACGCCGGAGTCCCCGGACCTCACGTGCGCGATCACGTCCGGACAAGAGTCCTGCACGGTCTCCTACGTCGGGACGGTCACGGGAGAGGACGAGTGGCGGGCGTGGATCGACCACGACGGCTCGAACGGATCGGTGGAGGCGGACCCACTCGAAGGCCGGTCGGAGGTCACCAGGCCCGGTACCCCGAACCCGTTGAGCTGTCTCGGCGCGACCCCGCCCTCGGGTGAGCCCGACTGCACCGACGTCGTCGAGGTCCTGTGGGGCGGCAACGCGCTCGACTGCGACGACGAGTCCGACGGCGACACCGAGAGGGAGACCAACCCCTCCGGGGGCGGGTCCGCGTCCAACGAGGACTACCTGTGCTCCGTGATCAACCCGGAGGGCGACCCCGTGGAGGACGTGGTGGTCAGCGCCGAGAACGAGGGGGGGCCGAACGATCCCGACGACTCCGCGTCCTACGACACCCCCGACCGTGAGTGCACCACCTCCGATCTACCCCCTGACCTAGGCGGCGGCACGTGTGAGATCACGATCACCCAGGCCGAGAACCAGCCCGGCACGGCCGCGATCTGCTTCTGGATTGACGGCGTCGGCCCCGCCGAGTGTCCGACCGAGGACGTGGGCGAGGGGCAGGCCGCCGACGGGTCGGACGAGCCTACCGACGCCGCCGACAAGACCGAGAAGACGTGGGAGGACCGCCGCGCCTCCGGCATCGACGCCGAGCCCGAGAACGCCGCCAACGAGTTCGAAACAGAGCACGAGATCACGGTCACGGTCTTCGATCAGTTCTCCGAGACGTTCCCGGGCAACACCACGGTGAACTTCGAGTTCTTCCAGGGAGCCCCCACCGACACGGACGGCAACTCGCCGGAATCGCCCGACGCCACGTGCCAGACGTCGGGCTCGTCGTGCAGCTTCACCTACACGCAGACGGCAACGCCGGGCACTGACCTGCTGTGCGTGTGGGCGAACGACCAGCCGGTGATGGAGGGCACCCACAACAACGGTGAGTGCAACGGCGAGTCCCTCGCCGACGAGAACGACGCCGAAGACGAGACCGACGAGCCGGAGCCGGCCGACGACGACGTGGACGTCGTTCAGAAGATCTGGCAGAACCCCACCGAAGCGACGCGCCTCGAATGCGAACCCGAAACCGGAAGCAATCGCCGGGGCAGCTCCCATACCGTCACGTGCACGACCAGCGACGATGGTGACGCCCCCGTAGCGGGGGCGGAAATAGACGTGGAGGCCGCGGGGGCCAACGATCCCGACGACGACGACAGCCCGGGAACGCCGGACTTCGGCTGCGTCTCGGGCGAGAACGGGAAGTGCTCGTTCACTCACGGGCCCGATGGGTTGGGCCCGTCGTCGGAGACCGGCACCACGCTCTACACCGCGTGGATCGACGAGGACAACGACAACTCGACCGACGAGCTCGATCCGGCCGAGGGCCGCAACGAGGAGGAGAACGCGGGTGAAGAGGAGCCCGACAACACCGACGTCGTCGAGAAGCGGTGGACCAAGGGCGGCTGCACGGTCAGCGGGACCTCCAGAGGAGAGAGGCTGAGGGGAACGTCCGGCAGGGACGTGATCTGCGGCGGTGGTGGTAACGACACCCTCATCGGTCGTGGGGGCAACGACAAGCTGCGCGGGGGCCGGGGCAACGACGACATCTTCGGCAACTCCGGCCGAGACCGACTGTTCGGCAACGCGGGCCGCGACCTGCTCAACGGGGGCCGCGGCGACGACCGGTGCAAGGGAGGGCCGGGCCGAGACAGACAGAGGAGCTGCTAACGCCGATCTTCAAGCTTCTGTGCCCCTAGCGCGCCCCTGACGGGCGTTCTGGGGGCACAGAAGGCTGAGGCGTATTTCGAGAACCGTTCGAATCTCTTCGAACACCTCGTCCCACCGCTCCTTGATGTCATAGGTGGTGTATCTAAGCGTCACCCACCCGAGTGCGGACATCCTGTTGTCCTTCGTCTGATCCTTGGACCACGGGATTCTTCCGCTGTGGGGCTTGTAGCCGTCGGCTTCGATCGCGAGCTTCGCTTGTGGATAACAGAGGTCGAAGACTCGAATGAGAACACCCTTCCGGAAGATGGGGTACTGACGCTCGGGCCTCGGCAGTGTCGAGGCGAGAATGAGCCGCTCGAGCTTCCGCGAGAGCTGGCTGTCCGGAGGGCGGTAGCTCGCGTCTCGGGCCTCCAGCAGCTTGCGCAAGCCTCCGGCTCCCGTGCGCCCACGACGCGCTTCCAGCCTCAGGTAGTTCCAAAGTTCGGAAACAGTAGTGAGCTTTCGTCGTAGAGCGTCGTCCAGCGCTCGTTCCGCCAGTCGGACTGGGGCGCATCCGCAAACGTCAATCAGTGTACGAGCCACGCTCGTTACGGGAATGCCATCCAGCTCCCGTATCTCTTGCCTGAGCAATCTCCTGACGCGGTGAACGACCACATTGGGTGTCTGGCCGCGCACCCTTCCTGTCGTGCTTATCTCCACGACACCTGGGATGAATCCATCGAGGCCCCACAGCGCGGCGGCCGACCGGTGCGAGCCTGCGGCTGGGGCTCGAGAGGCCCACAAGTAGGCGGCCATCAGCATCTGTCGCCACGTCTTTGGTGCGCCCTTCATGCGGAAAACTCCGGGCAGGACCAGCTCCCAGCGACAAGTCCGGAGCCGCGTTCGGATTTCCTTCTGGGAGAAGCCGCAGGCGAGCGCCTGAATGAGACTGAAGACGCCATGCTGGGCATCGGCTGTGGCCCCGATCCTTCGGTCCTTCATGGAGGCAGCTCACCATTTGGCCGAGCACTCGTCTGTGACGCGCATCACTTTTCTGTGACCGAAAAACGCCCGTGAGGGGCGCGATAGGGGCGCGGAATCAGGGGGCGAGGCGGGCGGCCATCTGCCGGAAGCGGCCCACCGGCACCAGGTGCACGCCGTCGAAGGCGCCCGAGTCGCGCAGCGTTTCGATCTGCTCGCACGCCAAGTCGAGGCCGTAGTCCGGGTCCGACTCGAGCTTGTCGATGATCCTCTGCGGTATATGGACGTCAGAGAGCGACGCGTTCACGCGGCGCGCCATGCGAGCCGACGCGAGCACGAGCACGCCGGCGTAGAAATTGCCCTCGTAATCGAGGGACTCACGCCACCGGATCAGTCGGTCGAGCGCGAAGGTGATCTGCACGAACACGAAGTCGGCACTCGCCCGCCACGCAAGTGGCCGACCCGGCTTGGAT
>JBOGWZ010000105.1:0-5737 GCA_050694075.1 Actinomycetota bacterium
GTAGACCGCGCCGAGGAAGTTCGTGCGCATGACGCGCTCGACCTCGTCGGCGGCCTCGGGTCCGTCGAACGCCCGGCTGCTCCCGAACCCCGCGTTGTTCACCAGCACGTCGCAGCGTCCGTAGCGCTCGCGGACGTGCTCGGCGAGGGCCTTCACGTTGGCCCGGTCGGAGACGTCGGTGACAAAGTAGCTATGGGAATCTCCGCTCAGCTCGTCCACCAACGACCGGAGGCGATCCTCTCGGCGGGCCGCGGCACACACGACGGCTCCCTCAGACGCCAGATCCAGCGCGGTCCGGCGGCCGATCCCGCTCGAGGCCCCCGTCACGACGCACACCTTGCCCACTAGTCCCATGCTCCCTGCCCCTTTCGGTCCGTGGTCGGTCGCGCACGCTCCGTTTCAGGGCGGCCCGACGTGGGTACACAACCTACGACCCGAGGTTGAGGGGCTTAGGAACAGGGGGAAGTAGAGACCATGGAGATCCTCTCGCTAATCGTCATCGGCGCCGTCATCGGCGTGCTCGCCCGGCTGCTGATGCCCGGGCCCAATCCCATCGGGTTCATCGGAACCATCGTGGTGGGGATCGGGGGCGCCCTCCTGGGCGGGTACCTGTGGAGGGAGCTCATCGGCAACACCCGCGGCGTCGAGTGGATCGGCTCGATCCTTGCGGCCATGGGGCTGCTGTGGATCTACCGGCGCTTCGCCTACAGACGAACCCGAGTCTTCAGATAGCCAGACCTAGACCCGGTCGTTGCCCGCGAGCGACCCGGTCACCGCGAGAGCAACGGCCCCCCGCCCCCGGGGGGCCGTTGCGCTGTCTCTGGTCTCACTGAGACCGAGCCGAAGCGCTTACTAAAGGCCCCTCGGCCACCCAATCAGGAAAAGCGTTCCAAGAGTTCAGGGCGAAGCAGACCTTTCTCGAGACCACGCATGACTACGTAGGGTTGGAGGAGAGGATTCGTAAAGCGGAATCGAAATTTCCTCTGTTGACCTCGCTTTTGCAGTACGGATCCCCTCTCCTCCTCGGAAAGGGCATTTAGGTGACGAGAGAAGGCCGGGATGTCGTAGGGCTTCCCCATAATGGCCGTTAGGGGTGCCCGAACATCTGCAGCAGCGAAGAATCCCAGGTCGTCGCCTTTGGCAAGGGCAGCAGCGAGAAGGACCTCCGGATACAGCGTTTCACGAGTGCTGTGGATGGCCCGCTGATGGAGATCGACAATGCTTTGATGGGCGTCCTTGATCACCTGCGGAATAGCAGCTTCAACATCGAACAGTGAAACGTTCAGACGCTGATCTGCAACGGCTTGGCGAGCTGACGCCTGACCCAGCAGATGTGCATAATGCGGTAAGCCCTGCGATAGTTGTGTGATCCTACCGAGTCCTTCATCTTGAATGTTCATGTCGACGCTGGCAAGCCCTCGCTCTACGATTTCCGCCAGTTCATCACGAGACATTCTCGGCATGTGAATTTGCAAAAGCGCTCGTTCGACAGAGTGATGCTCGGCGATGAGTTCACCAACATTGTCGGCCACTCCCACGAGAACGATGGTTGCAGGCAGTAGCTGATCCGAAAACATCTTGATCGTGTCCGCAAACATAGCTTTGACCTTTGAACCACGAACTCGGTCGAACTCGTCGATGAAAATGACAGTGTGCTTCGATCGGCTGATTGGTTCCAAGACCCGTCTGATGTCATTGGGCGCTAGCTTGTCGGAGGGAACGAGTTTTCCCAAGGGCACGGCTGACCGTCTGGACTCTCCCCGGAACCCCGCCTCCTGCTGCTCACTTGTAATCGAGATCTCGTTGAACGCCTTGCGCCAGATCGTGTCGTAGCTGTCGCTGCCGTCACAGTTGACCCGCACGGCAAGATCGGTCTTTTCTTGGCCCTCGTGGATCAGCTTCATGATCGAAGCCAAGGAGGTCTTGCCGACCCCTCGCTCTCCGTAGAGGACCGCGTGACGCCCAATTTCGTAAGCGACGTCGATCAGCTGACGCATCTGATCAGTCCGTCCGGCGAACAGGTCACGATTGCTGACTGGCGCAGCGGGGGAGAACGCTCGACCTATGGCCCAATCAAGTTCCTGCCATTCGGCATCCGTCCACTGAGCCGGGTCCTTTGCCGGAGCCGGCGCAGGTTCAGTGCCCTCTGGGGCCATCGTGCCTCCTCGTTTGGTGGTCGGCAGCTACTAGTAGTACCGTTACTATTACTAGTATAGCAGCGTACGCTGCGCGCCGCGGGGAAACCCAGATCGCGGGGGTATCCGAGAGTAACCAGACAAGCGCCCCCTTGGAGGGAGGGCTTAGGCCGCGCGGGTCCGACCGAGAACCCGTCCCACGATCCTGCCTCCCACGCCCCTCGATCGAGGGGCGTGCTGGGCCGCGAGGTCGACCGCCGGTCGTCCGACGGGCGCGAAATAGTCGTTGAAGGCCCGGCCCAGGACGGCGTCGCCCCGTATCCGCAACTTGCCCAGCAGCACGGCCTCGTCTCCGGTCACCCGTCCCTCGACCATCGCGCGCCAGGTCGATGCGGCCATCTGGTAGACGACGTCTGGTTCCTCGCCGGTGCGGCCGACCGAGACGCGACAATCCCCTTCGCGCACGGTCACCGTGAACACGCCGCCTCCAGGACCTTTCAGGTCGAATTCATAGGTGGCCTTCACGCCCTCCGTGGCCCGCGGCAGGAACGCGAGATACAGCATCATCATGCCTATGCCCGGAGCGATCGTCGGCGCTATGCGTCCAAGAAGGCGTGCGACCCGAAGCGAGACCCTCTGTCTCAGGTCCACGGGGACCACCCCTCCGCCGGGCGGAGGCCACGGAGCCTCGATCGGAGGCACCTGCACGTCTATGTCGGGCATCGGCACCCCGAGCGCGCGCATCTTCTTCTCGAGCTGGATGCTGCCGTAGTTGAACAGGTCGCCGAGCGAGTAGCCGAACGCAGACGTGTAGGTGACGTCGCCGCCGGGCGGCTGGTAGAGAGCGGTTCCGAGCCGCAGCGACTCCCTGATGCCGTCGTGAACCGGCACGAGCAGCGAGGGATCGTCGTCGAGCAGGTCGCGGATCACCCGCGCACCGAAGGCGACGTGGCGCGACTCGTCCCTCGCGACGGCGGTGAAGCCTGACCGGAAGCCCGGAAGTATGTTCTCGCGACGCGCCCAGGCCAGGATGAACTTCTGACCGGTCAGCGCCAGCACTCCCTCGATCACGATGTGGTAGACGGCGATCGCCTTCGCGAAGAGGCGGACGTCGGTCGGGTCATCGCGCAGGCTCTGGGACACCGACTCGAGGTAATCGTCGAACAGCGGGCCGAATCCGGGCCCGACCCACCGGCGCGACGCCCGCAGCCGCCTCGCAAGATCCCCATCCCCCGCCGCCACGACCTCCTCGAACCATCGATCGAAGAACATGGCGTGTCGCGCCTCGTCGACGCATTGCGTGGCCAAGAAGATCTTCTGCTCGAGCCGCGGGGCCGCCGTCACGTAGGGCGTTATCGTGGCCGCGACCCGCTGCTCCGCGACATAGAACGCGGCGAGCGTCCAGAGCAGACGCTGCTGGAGATCGTCTCCCAGGGCCCTCCATTGCTCCCGGTCGGCCGTGAAGTCGAGATCGGATGTCTTCCAATTCAGTCGCTCCCACCGGCGGTAGAGATCGTGGTAGCTCGGCATACGCCGCGTGATGCTCTCGTTCAAGCGGTCGAGTATCGAGTCGGGATCGAGGTCCGCGAGCCTGCGAAGGTCCTTCGTGTCCTCTGCTACCGCCACGAGCCCTCCTTGGCGAGATCTCCCGATCAGGAAGTATGCCCTACGGGCGGGCCGTGTCAGTGGTAGACGCGCACCTCGGTTCCGATCGGGGTCCGGTCGTATACGGGCCTCGCCGTCCACATCGGCAGGCGAACGCATCCGTGACTCGCGGGATAGGTAGGCACCTCGGGCCAGCCGTGCAGAGCTCGCAACCCATCGAAGTAGCTCGGGTAGTAGAGGCGGTTTCCGCTGTAGCCGTTCACTTTTCGGAAGACGTGGAAGACGCCATCGCGTGTCGCGCCTCCCGCGCCGGTCGAGGCGTGGATGATGCTCGTCACCTTCCCGTCGGTGACTCCCAACAGGACCTGCCTGGTCTGATCGACCTCCCAGTGGAATCCCTTGGTCTTCGAGCGAGGATGGGCTCGACGCGGGTCCGCAAGAGCGCGCCATGTCGACTCGCTCACGCTTCCAACGCGATCCCGCCGCTGGACCTTGTTGAAGGCACGCACCGCGTCCGACGTGCGGTGGTCGTAACGCCGATCCACGCCCCTCAAGAAGTAGTGGAGCGCTCGCAGCCTACGTTCCAGCAGTAGCACGTAGTCGCCACTGGCTCCCTGCGCCAAGGCCGGCAGCGGCGTGCTGCGGAACGTGGAGAAGTCCAGTCCCGGCGCGTGGTCCTCATCGTCGAAGCGGACGCGTGCGCGGTAGGTGCCGGGCTTCTTGATCCGGAAACGGGTAGAGAACCATTGACCGTCGCGGAGCCCGACCCGGTGGCGTGCGACAACGTGTCCGGCGCGCAGCAGGACGAGGGTGACGCGAGCTCCCCGATGTGTCGGTCGCACCCGTCCGTGGGCGTGGGCCTTGCCGAAAAGCCTCACGTCTTCGAGATGGGTGGCCACGACGGCACGGACCCTGACTTTCACAGGTTCGCTGATCGCCGGCCCCCACTGCGAGGTGAGCGTCGCGTTGGACCGCGGGCTGAGCTTCGTCTTGTAGCGGCCCTCCGCGTTCGTGAGCGCCTCCGCCCGGATCCGGCCCTCGTGGTCGAGGATCTGGACCACTTGGTCCTCGGAGGGGGGCGAGATCCTGCCCTTCAGCGTCGTTGTGCCGGGAAACTCGAAGGTCGATGGGTCCGCCCGAAGTGTCACCGTGGGCGTCGGCTCCTGAGCGCCGGCGGCCGGCACGGCCACCGAGACGTGTGTGACCACGGCCAGCGCGGCCACGACCGCAGCACGCCGCATGTTCACGGAGCATCCCTTCCCTCGACCGATTTGCTCGGAACGCTACCTGCCGAGCCGGTCCGAGGGAAGTATTTTTCCCCCTTTAGGGGGATGTGATGCGGTGCTTCACGGCCCCCGAGTTCGCCACCGGAAGCTCCGTGATCGCCTCCAGCGATACCGCGTAGGGGCCCATCCTCGGCACCTGGTACTGAAGCGAGCCGGTCGTGATCTCGAGCTCCAGCGAGTGACCCGGCTCGAGGATCCACGAGATGCCGTGCAGATCCAGTGCTTGCTCGAACCCTCCCGAGCCCAGCCGGAGCGGCATCGTCTGGTCGTCGACAGTCACGCGCTTGCCCTCCGGTGACACGTCGACGAGCTCGAAGAAGAGGAACGCGGTGAGCCCCGTCACGCTGCCGCTGAGCTTCACGCGGGGTACCCCAAGGATCGCAATTCGGTCTTTGCCCGCCTCGAACACGACCTCTCGCGCCGCGGACGTGCCCACCTCGAACGCCGGCGCGGGGTTGCCATCGAGCACCCCGTCACCTCCGCCGGGACCGGGCCCTGCGAGCGTGGCGGAGAAACCGGTGCCCTCGACTCCTCGCGTGCCCGGCAGCGGGAAACGAGGACCCGCGTAGTAGAAGCCGTCCTGCGCCTGCCACTCGATCTCGGGTCCCACCGCGACGTCGAGGCCCTTCACGTAGTGATCGAGCCACGCGAGTATCCGCTCCTGATAAATCGGACGCCGGCCCTCCGCTCCGTCGGGGTATCCGCTCGCGC
>JBOGWZ010000106.1:0-5727 GCA_050694075.1 Actinomycetota bacterium
ACCGATGATGCCGACCCCCGCAAGCAGAGGCGCGAGGTTGAAGCCCAGGGCATCGATCACGTAGATCCCCGCAACGCTCCAGATCACCACGATGCCGGCGGACGACGCGACCTTCGCCATCGTCTGCGTGCGCTGGAGCGCGCGCAACGGACTGGTCTCTTCGTTGACCTTCGACTCGAGCCGCCTCACGGCGCGCCGCAGGATGGTGCTCAGCAGAAAGGCGCCGATCACCACGCCGGCTATCTGGATACCGGCGATCACCGCTCTGTTCTGCAGCAGGTCTTCGATCGCAGGCATACAGGCCCCCTCTCGCGCGCGCAGACGATCGGTTGTTAGGGAAGCTTGGGGCGGGGTAACGGCCCCGGCCCTCAGGGAGGCCTTGATAACCGAGCGCTCCCGACGGCGCAAATCCGCAGGCCACCGTGTCGCACCCCGGGACTAGCCTCGTGCGATGGTGGGAGCCGGCCCTCTGCTCGACCTGCTCGGCCGGCAGCGCTGCGCGCGCTGCCTCGCCGGGGCCGGCCCCCTCTGTCCAGGCTGTCTCGTTACGCTGCCGCCCGCCACTCCGAGGCAGGTGCCGGGGCTCTCTCGGATCATCGTCCCGCTTGCCTACGAGGGAGCGGCCCGAGCTCTCGTCCTGGACCTCAAGCTCCGAGGCCGGCGGGATGCCGCGGCACCTCTCGCCGAGGCGATGGGCGCGGCGGTGGCCGCACAGGGTCTCGCCGGAGACGTGCTCGCGTGGGTGCCGGCCCGGCGGGCCGACGTCCGCGCCAGGGGCTTCGATCACGCGCAGGAGCTGGCGCATGCGCTGGAGTCACGTCTGGGGATGCCGGCCCTTTCTCTGCTCCGCCGGGTGGGTCGGGCGCGGCCCGACCAGGCGGGGCTGACCGCTCGCGAGCGAGGGCGCAACCTTCGCGGGGCCTTCGCGGCCCGCCGGAGCCCGCCCCGCGTCGTGGTCGTGGACGACCTCGTGACCACCGGCGCCACCCTCCGGGCCTGCGCTACCTCCCTGCGGCGCTCGGGCGCCGTCCAGATCGAGGCGGTCGTGGCGTGCGGCGCCTGACACCCACCCCCTTCCCCCTCCCACCCACCCGGGCTGGTCCCTAATGACGGCTCCGTGCCGACCACTGCCCCCGCACGGACTAGGCAGAAATGCTTAGGGAATAGGGGCTGGTCAGCGCATAGAATCCCCTAGGGACATATCGGTTGGAACCGAACGGGGCGGCTGATTCCATGATGGCGGACCAGGCGAAGGCCATAGAAGATCGGATCCGCGTGCTGGTCGTGGACGACCATGCGCTGTTCCGGCGCGGCCTCCAGATGGTCCTCGAGGGGGAGGACGACATCGAGGTCGTCGGCGAGGCCGGCGACGGCGCCGAGGCGATCGAGAAGGCCGAGGACACGGCCCCCGACGTCGTCCTGATGGACGTCCGCATGCCGAAGCGCTCCGGGATCGAGGCGACTCGGGTCATCAAGGACACGATCCCTTCCGCCAAGATCCTGATGCTCACCATCTCCGACGAGGAGGCCGACCTCTACGAGGCGATCAAGGCCGGTGCATCGGGCTATCTCCTGAAGGAGATCTCGATCGACGAGGTCGCCGGGGCGGTGCGCCAGGTCTATCTCGGTCAGTCGCTGATCTCGCCCTCCATGGCGTCCAAGCTGCTCAACGAGTTCGCGGCGATGGTGAAGAAGCGGGACGAGCGCACCCATGTGCCGGGCCCCCGGCTGACCGAGCGGGAGCTCGAGGTCCTGAAGCTCGTGGCCAAGGGCATGAACAACCGGGACATCGGCCAGGAGCTGTTCATCTCCGAGAACACGGTCAAGAACCACGTCCGGAACATCCTGGAGAAGCTGCACCTCCACTCGCGCATGGAGGCGGTCGTCTACGCGGTGCGCGAAAAGCTCCTCGACATCAAATAGGACTGCTCCCCGCCGGCCGCGCCCGCGGGGATAATGGCTTCCCATGGGTGTGCTCCAGAAGGTCCTCGCCGCGGGCGAGGGCAAGAAGCTGAAGGCTCTCCAGGCCGTCGTACCGGTCGTCAACTCCTACGAGGAGGAGGTCCGGGCGCTGGAGGACGCCCAGCTTCGGGCCAAGACGGAGGAGTTCAGGCAGCGCCTCGCGGGAGGCGAGGACCTCGACGATCTCCTCCCCGAGGCCTTTGCGGTCGTCAGGGAGGGCGCCGTGCGATCGATCGGCCAGCGTCACTTCGACGTGCAGCTCATGGGCGGGGCCGCGTTGCACAACGGCTGGATCGCCGAGATGAAGACGGGTGAGGGAAAGACGCTCACCTCCACCCTCGCCGTCTATCTCAACGCCCTCTCAGGCGACGGCGTGCATGTCGTGACCGTCAACGACTACCTTGCCAAGCGCGACTCGGAATGGATGGGACAGATCTATCGCTTCCTCGGACTGACGGTCGGGCTGATCCAGGCGCAGATGAGCCCGGGGGAACGCAGACCCGCCTACCAAGCGGATGTCACCTACGGGACCAACAACGAGTTCGGTTTCGACTACCTGCGCGACAACATGGTGACCGACTTCGAGAACTTGGTGCAGCGTGGGCACCACTACGGGATCGTCGACGAGGTCGACTCGATCCTGGTCGACGAGGCGAGAACGCCGCTGATCATCTCCGGCGCAGTGCAGGAATCGACCAAGTGGTACCAGCAGTTCGCGCGTATCTCTCCCAGGATGTCGCGCGACGTCCACTACGAGGTGGACGAGAAGAAGCGCACGATCGCGGTGACCGAGGAGGGGGTCGCGAAGGTGGAGGAGATCCTCGGCGTCGACAACCTCTACGACCACGTCAACGTCGACCTCGTGCATCAGATGGAGGTCTCGCTCAAGGCCAAGGAGCTCTACAAGCGTGACGTCGAGTACGTGGTCAAGGACGGCGAGGTGCTGATCGTCGACGAGTTCACAGGTCGGATCCTTCCAGGCCGTCGTTACTCCGAGGGCCTCCACCAGGCGATCGAGGCGAAGGAGAACGTACGGATCAAGGAAGAGAACCAGACGCTGGCCACGATCACGTTGCAGAACTACTTCCGCATGTACGACAAGCTCGCCGGCATGACGGGAACGGCGAAGACCGAGGCCGCCGAGTTCGGTCACATCTACAAGCTCGAAGTGTCCGAGATACCGACCAACGAGCCCATGATCCGGGCCGATGAGCAGGATCTGATCTACAAGACGGCGGAAGCGAAGTGGAACGCGGTCGCCGACGACCTGGCGGAGCGGCACGAGAGGGGACAGCCGGTGCTGATCGGCACGGTCTCGATCGAGAAGTCGGAGCACCTCTCGCGCGTCCTGTCCAAGCGCGGCGTTCCTCACGTGGTCCTGAACGCCAAGCAGCACGAGAAGGAAGCGGGGATCATCGCCCAGGCCGGCCGCAAGCATGCCGTCACGGTTGCCACCAACATGGCCGGACGCGGCGTCGACATCGTCCTCGGAGGCAACGCCGAGGGGATGGCGCGCCAGGAGATGGTCGTCGCGGGCTGGGACAACGACGCGTACTTCATGGATCTCTACACGCCCGAGGAGAGGGCCCAGTACGAGGGGGAGTACTTGCCGCTGTACGAGAAGTTCAAGGAGCAATGCGACGCCGAGCGTGAGGAGATCCTCGAGCTCGGCGGGCTCTATGTGCTCGGCACGGAGCGACACGAGTCGCGCCGCATCGACAACCAGCTCAGGGGGCGATCGGGTCGCCAGGGTGATCCGGGAGAGAGCCGCTTCTATCTCAGTCTCGAGGACGATCTGATGCGTCTCTTCGCGTCGGATCGCATCGCCTCGATCATGAATCGCCTCAAGATTCCCGATGACGTTCCCATCGAGGCCAAGATGGTCAGCCGCGCGATCGAGCGCGCTCAGACTTCGGTGGAGCAAATGAACTTCGAGATCAGAAAAAACGTGCTCAAGTACGACGAGGTCATGGACAAGCAACGCCAGGTGATCTATTCAGAGCGGCGCAAGATACTGGAGGGCGAGGACATCCACGATCAGGCCCTCGAGCTCATGACCGATGTCATCGAAGCGGCCGTTTCCGAGAACGCCACTCCCGAGCTTCCTCCCGAGGAGTGGGACTGGGAGCAGCTGTTCGCGCGCGTGCGCGAGATCTACCCGACGACCATCACCCAGGACGACTTCGATCTCGAGACGACGACTTATGAAGACGTGCTGGGCCGCTTTCTCACCGATGCGGTTGAGGTCTATCAGCGGCGCGAGGAGGAGCTGGGGGCCGAACAGATGCGAGAGATCGAGCGACTTGTGTTGCTGTCGGTCATCGACAACCGGTGGCGGGAGCACCTCTACGAGATGGACTACCTCCAGGAGGGCATAGGGCTCAGGGCCATGGCCCAGAGAGATCCACTGGTCGAGTACCAGCGAGAGGGTTACGACATGTTCCTCCAGATGCAGGCCGCGATCATGGAGGACTTCGCCCGCTACATGTTCCACGTCGAGACCGTGCGGGCCGACGAGCGCAGGTCCCCGGCCCGCATGCGCCAGGAGCGGCGTCAGATCCCGATGGCTGTGCCGGTGGGGGCGGGTGGGGGTGCCGCCGAGGACGACGAGCTCGAGCTCGATGAGTTCGAGGACGAGGGCGCCGAGGCCCCCCTCGTCCAGCAGGCCCGGTCCGAGAAGGTCCCGCGCAACGCCCCGTGCCCGTGCGGCAGCGGCAAGAAGTACAAGCAGTGCCACGGGCGCCCCGGCGCCGCCTCCCTCTAGCCGCTCGAGCCTCTTCTCCGCCGGCGACTAACTCCTTGTAGCGATCCCTTTGCCGTCCGTCGGAAAAGAGCGGAAAAATCCGCAGCTAGGGAGTTTGGCCCCCCAACGGAGGGGTATATTCCGCCCTAATGACATACTGTGGTCGAACGACCACAGAGGGTCAGGCGAAGCAAGTGGAGGCGGGCGATGCGGGCGAATCGGCCAAAAAATCGGAAGAAATGTCGGCGCGTGGGCAGGAATCCGTATTTTGGCAACGAAATGTAGTCGTATGACCGCGAAGAGTGATGTGAAGGAGATGAGAAGGGTGATGAGAAAGGTGGACGTGAACGCAAGGGGGGGATCGACTATGTCGCGGAAGTTTTCGTTCGTCACTGTGGTGCTGGCGGCGTGGGCCGCGCTGCTCCTGGTGTTGCTGCTGGTCGGTGCGCCGGCCCTGGCTCACCACAAGAACAAGCACGACAACGGGGGGACCAAGACCGCAGGAAGCGGGGGCGGGGAGACGTCGGATAACGACGGTGATGCGGACTCCGACGCCGGCCAGACGACCGAGGATACCGACAGCAACGACGGCGGGACAGACAACAACGTCGTCGATGGCGGAGACAACGCGCACCCCTCGGGGAAGGACAGGAGCGTTGAGCACGATTCCGGCAACCAGGGCAACGCGGAGTCCAACCCCGACGACACGAACGGCCCTAAGCGCTGCGAGGGCGACTGCGGCGAGCCCGACAAGGCCGACGGTTGGGGCGGCGAGGACCTCGCCGACCAGGACGGCAACAACGGCTGCGGCAACGACGACGACTTCGACGACGACAACAACGGCTGGTGCGGAAAGCCGGAGCAGGTAACAGAAGAAGAGGCAGAGGAGGCAGAAGAGGCAGAAAAGGCAGAAGAGGCAGAAGCTCCGGTCGTCGGCGGCGACGTGATCATGCAGGTCCCGACCTTCGGGGCGCAGGCGCAGCCCGAGGTGTTGGGCGAGCGGATCACACGAGCTCGGCCGG
>JBOGWZ010000107.1:0-5708 GCA_050694075.1 Actinomycetota bacterium
AGCGCACGGCGAGGTCTCGCATCAGCTCGACGTGCTGCCTCTGGTCCTCCCCCACCGGAACCCCGTGAGCCCGGTAGAGGAGGACGTCGGCCGCCTGGAGCACCGGATAGGTGAAGAGCCCGACGCCGACCGACTCGGTCTCGCCCTTCGACTTCTCCTTGAACTGGATCATCCGGCGGAGCTCGCCCATGCGCGCGATGCACGTCAGCACCCAGGCCAGCTCGGCGTGGGCGGGCACGTGTGACTGGACGAACAGGATCGATCGTTGAGGGTCGATCCCGCAGGCCAGGAGCATGGCCCCCGTCTCGATCGTCTGCCGTCCCAGCGCGCCGGGGTCCCAGGGCAGCGACAGGGCGTGCAGGTCCACGATGCAGTAGAGGGCGTCGTGGTGCTCCTGAAGCTCCCCCCAGCGCCGCACGGCGCCCAGGTAGTTGCCGAGGTGGAGGACGCCGGTCGGCTGGATCCCGCTGAACACCCGACGCGTGGAGGAATCACTCGAGTTCGACTTCAGGGTTAGACCTCCTCCTGGCATCCGGTCGGGCGCAGCCTAGAATACCGGCCCGTGTCCCCTCTAGACTTGCTCCAAGCTGGCGACATCCTTGCGTTCCTCTTGCTCGCGATCGCAATCATCGAGGCCATCGCGCTCCACGAGTACGCACACGCCCTCGTCGCCGATCTCCAGGGCGATCGTCTTCCACGCGCCATGGGCAGGATGACTCTCAACCCAATTCGCCACCTCGATCCCCTCGGCACGCTTCTCATCTTGCTGATTGGCTTCGGCTGGGGTAAGCCCGTTGAGTTCAGGCCTCAGGCCTTTTCTTCCAAGCGTTTCGGCTCTGCCCTGGTCGCTCTGGCAGGTCCGGGCATGAATCTCCTACTGGCCTTTGGGGGGGCGTTCGCGTTCGGTCTAGTCCAGTCTTGGGCACCCACCTTCCTCACGCAGTTTCTGCTCGTCTTTGCGGGGATAAATGTTCTCTTGGCAGTGTTCAACCTGCTCCCGATACCCCCGCTAGACGGCTCTCGCCTACTGACGATTTTTCTTCCGCCCCAGAAGCAGGGAATCATCTTCTTCCTTGACCGCTACGGCCTCCTCATCCTCCTCGCTCTCTTGTTCTTCGGGCGTGCCGCACTTCTTACCCCTGTGATCCGCTGGGTTTTCGAAGTCATCTTCGCCGTGACTGGTTAGGCTCGCTCAGCCCCTCGAGACCGCTCTCGGGCTCGATCGACCCCCTCCTCGGTGTCGCGGGGCGTAGTCCACTTGTCTACCTATCTCCTTATTGCCTTATCTATAGATCCACATGACGACTCGTGCGGCCGCCATGGTTGAGCCGGATGCGCAGGCTCGTCGCCACGGCTCCCACGTCGCCGTTTCTCGACGCCGATCGCAAGCCTTGGCGCCGACTCGTGGAACCGAGCGCGGTTGCGCGACGCGCCTCGGCCGGCGCGTGAGATCCGGCCCGTCACCGCGGGAGGAACCGTCATCCTCCACTTGACCCTTCTGCTTCTCCCACCGCGAATCCTTCACTCAAGCGTTAGCCTTTCGCTCCGAGGCGACTCGGCGCGCCCACCCCGGCCTCCGGCGAGAGCTACCCACGCCCGCCCCTCGATCGGGCCGGGCCGACAGGGTCCCGCAGCACGGAAGGTACCGGCGATCGGTTCTGACCTGTGACCCGAAATTGGAAACAAGTCGACTTATAGATGAGGAGATTAGTGGCCGAGTGTCCTGGCTCTCGTGGCGCGAATCCCCAGGCAGACGGAGGAAGTCGACCAGTTACCTAGTCTATGAATCACTAAGTTGACAAGTAGATATGGCACTATCGATAAGTTGACAAGTAGACCTGCGCTCGGCGGGCTCTTGGGTGCCTCTAGCGGAACAGGATGACCGGCACGCCGCCCGCAGTGACGATCCCGGGGGCCCTCCGAGCGCAGGTCGATAAGGGGCCGCGAACGCCTTCCGTTCAAATCCCTCCACAGGCCAGCCTGGCCGCGGACGAACTCGCACTAAACTTCTACTGGAGGGTTACTCCTCGGACTCGAGGCGGCGGACCAAGACGGAGTCCTCTCCCCGAGCATCGAAGTCCTCCAGCACGTAGCCCAGGGCGGCCCGCACGATCCGGCCGCGGTCGGCGGCGATCCCCTGATCCGAGCGGAGCTTGAGACGAGCCCCCTCGAGCGTCATGAGATCGTCGCCGGTGCAGTAGAAGGTGATCTTCTCGTCGTGCTTGGGCGCCTTGGGGGCCGGGGCCGGCTGCTTCGGCGGGGTAGCAACTTGTAGCTTTGTCGACTTGTCTTCTTGTGGACCGGAAGCGGGCTCCGCCCTCCCCGCCCGAGCGCGCTCGGCCCCCGTTCTGCGGAAGAGCTCCTCAGCTCCGGGCAGGCTGGCTCGACGCGACACGTTCCATCACCTCCTCTGCGAGCTTGCGGTATGCGATCGCCCCCGACGAGCTGGGGGCATAGGACAAGATGGGCTCCCCCACGACCGGAGCCTCGGCGAATCTGATCGTCTTGCGTATGACCGTGTCGAACAGGCTCTTCCCGAAGGCCTCCTCCACCCGGGCGAGCACCTCCCGGCTGTGAACCGTTCGGGGGTCGTACATCGTGGCCACTATCCCGTCGACGTGGAGGCGGGGGTTGAGGCGCTCCCTCACTCGCTCTATCGAGTCCATCAGCAGGGCCATTCCCCTCAGCGCGTAGTACTCGGTCTCGAGCGGGACGATGACCCCGTCCGCCGCAGTGAGCGCGTTGACGGTGAGTAGCCCGAGCGAGGGCGGGCAGTCGATAAGGATGAAGTTATACTTGACCCTTAGAGGCGCCAGGACCCGCATTAGGGTCTGCTCCCGGGCCACCTCCTGCACCAGCATCAGCTCCGCCGCCGCCAGGTCTATGTTCGAGGGCAGCAGGTCGAGGTTCGGGATGCCGGTCTTGTGAACGACCTCCTCCACGTCGCAGGAGCGGTCGAGCAGGGCGTTGTAGACGGAGAGATCGAGTGAGTCGGGCTCGACCCCGAGGCCGATCCCGCAGCCGCCCTGAGGGTCGAAGTCGACGATCAGGATCTTCTGGCCGAGCTCGGCCAGGGCGGCTCCGAGGGTTATGACCGTGGTGGTCTTCCCCACTCCCCCCTTTTGGTTCGCGAAGGCAATGATCCGCGCCGTCGGGTGCGGGTCCCCCTGCCCCCCCGGAATCTCGACGGCCGCTTCGGCTGCGGTCGCTTGCTGCATTCGGGCCTCCCGCCACGCCTCGATTGGAAACTTGTCGACAAATCACCTTGTCGGCTGCCGAACTGTACATGCCCGGAGCGGAGCGGGGCAAGGGGTTTCTTGCTGGCCGGCGCGTCAGGAGAGGAGCTCGGCCGCGAACGAGTCCCCCGCGCCCCCCCAGTCCACGCCCAGCAGCTCCGCGACGGTGGCGCCGCAGTCGGCGAACGTCCCCCGCTCCCCTACGCCGGCGCTCCCGACCCGCCGGCCGGCCGCCAGGAACGGGACCCGCTCCCGGGAGTGATCCGTGGAGGCGGTCGTGGGGTCGTTGCCGTGGTCGGCGGTGATCACGACGACGTCGTCGTCCGAGGCCACGGCCAGGATCTCGGGAAGTCTCCGGTCGAAGTCCTCGAGGGCATCCGCATAACCCCTTGGGTCGTTCCGGTGACCGAAAGACTGGTCGAAGTCCACGAGGTTCGCGAAGACGAGCCCTTCAGAGATCGCCTCGATCTCCTCGACCACCGCCGCGATCCCCTCATGGTTCGACCGCGTGGGGCGCGAAGACGTTACCCCCCGCCCCGCGAAGATGTCGGAGATCTTGCCTACCGCTCGTACCTCGCGCCCGGCGGCGGAAAGCCGATCCAGAAGGGTGTCGGTAGGAGGTAGGACCGAGAAGTCGTGGCGGTCCGGAGTCCGCTCGAACGAACCGGCATCCCCGGCGAACGGCCTCGCTATGACCCGGCCCACTTCGTGCTCTCCCCTGAGCAACTCGCGCGCGATGCGGCACATCTCGTAGAGCCGCTCGAGCGGCACGACGTCGACGTGGGCGGCGACCTGGAAGACGCTGTCCGCGGACGTGTACACGATCGGCTTGCCGGTCCGGAGATGGTCCTCGCCCAGCCGCTCAATGATCTCGGTGCCGGACGCCGCCACGTTGCCCAGGACCTCGGAGCCGATCCGGGCCTCGAACGCCTCGATCACGTCGGGGGGGAAACCGTCCGGATAGGTCGGAAAGGGCCGCTCCAGGATGACCCCGGCGATCTCCCAGTGCCCGGTGGTGGTGTCCTTACCGGGGCTGCGCTCGACCATGGACCCGAACGCGCCCTCGGGCTTCTCCGTCGGCTGGACTCCGGCGACGGGGACCACCCGTCCCAGCCCCAGGCGTTCGAGGTTGGGTAGCGTGAGCCCTCCGACGGCCTCGGCCACGTGCTGGAGTGTGGCGGATCCCTCGTCGCCGAAGGATCCCGCGTCGGGCGCTCCGCCGATGCCCACCGAGTCGAGGACGATAAGCGCGACCGCCCTGATCGGCCCCGGCAGGAGGGGGGAGGGGGGAACCGACGGGAGGGGGGCGCCTTGGCGCCGGGGTTCCCCCGGCAAAGAGGTCACCCCCGGGCGACGGCCTCGCTGCAGCGCACGCAGAGCCTCGCCGTGGGCCGTGCCTCGAGGCGCTCGAGCGGGATCTGCTCCCCGCAGCGCTCACACTTGCCGTAGATGCCCTCGTCGATCCTTCGCATGGCGTCGACGATCTCCGAATGCGAGGTCCTCAGCTGCTCGACCAAGGAGAGGAGCTCGGACCGCCCGGCCGTGGCCTGCGCGGAATCCGCGAAGCCGCCCTCACCCTGGAGCTCCACGCTCCCGTTGGGATCGAAGGACGCGCCGTACTCCTGGAGCTGGTGCTCCACGGTCGTCCGCTCCCTCTCCAGGTCGGCGCGGATCGCTTCCGTTCTCGCCTGCTCCATCTTCCTCTCATCCACCTTTCGGTTTTGACTTCGCCCGGGGGTGCGACGCGAGGTAGACCTCGCGCAGCCTGCGGGTCGTGACGAGCGTGTACACCTGCGTCGTGACCAAACTCGCGTGACCAAGCAGTTCCTGAACCGCCCGGATGTCCGCCCCCGCCTCGAGCATGTGGGTGGCGAACGAATGTCGCAGGGTGTGCGGAGACACCCTGTCCCCGAGCCCCGCGGCAGAAGCGTACCCCTTCAGTATCTTCCAGCATCCCTGCCGTGTCAGGCGCCCGCCTCGGGCGTTGAGGAAGACGCCCCCGCGAGCCCGTGACGAGCGAGCGACGAGGGTCGGCCGGGTGGCCGCAAGGTACGCCCCCAGGGCGGTCCTCGCCGCCCGCCCGAGGGGGAGGCGGCGGTCCTTGCCTCCCTTGCCGGCTCTCACCAGGACCGAGCCCTCGTCCAGGTCGAGGTCGTCGACATCCAGCGCCACGAGCTCGGAGATCCTCACGCCGGCGCCGTAGAGGGTCTCGAGGATCGCCCGGTCGCGGCGCCCGAGGAGATCGTCGCGGGGCTGCTCCAAGAGCCTCTCGACCTGGTGGACGGTGATCGCCTTCGGGATGGGCCGGGGCCGAGCCGGCACGCCGACCGCCGCGGTTGGGTCGCCGGCGACGTGACCCTCGGTCACCAGGAATCGATACAGCGACCGCAGCGATACGAGGATCCGGGCCACCGAGGACGCCGCCAGCGGCTTCGATGCGGGTGGGCGGCCGGCGCGCAGCCGCTCCAGGTA
>JBOGWZ010000108.1:0-5656 GCA_050694075.1 Actinomycetota bacterium
CGAGCACCCCAGGGCGATTCTCGACAAGCACGGAAAGCGTGTGTGTGGCCATCGCTACGCTCCCAATCCGCCAAACGCGAAGTCGCTTCCCTGCTGCGCGATTGGCGCGGGGGGCCGCTCGCCGGCCAGTCCCAGGATGATGTCGTCGTTGGAGGCTCCCGCCGGGACCATCGGGAAGCACATCTCCTTGGGATCGACCCGAAAGTCGATCACGACGGGACGGTCGTCGACCCCCAGCGCCTTGTCGATCGCCACGTCGACCTCGTCGACGGACTCGGCGCGCAGACCCACGGCTCCGTATGCCTCGGCGAGCTTCACGTAGTCGGGCACGTCGGGCGGCAGATAGACCTCCGAGTAGCGTTCTTCGTAGAACAGCTCCTGCCACTGACGCACCATCCCGAGATTCGAGTTGTTGAGGATCGCGACCACAAACGGGATGCGCTCGATCGCGGCGGTTGCGAGCTCCTGGCAGGTCATCTGAAAACAGCCGTCGCCGTCGATCGCGATCACGCGCTCGTTCGGCCGTCCGACCTTGGCCCCCAGCGCCGCCGGCACCGCGAACCCCATCGTGCCCAACCCCCCCGAGGTGACAAAGGAGTACGGGCGCCTGACCGGTAGGAGCTGCGACGCCCACATCTGGTGCTGGCCGACCCCGGTCACCACGACCGCGTCGCCGTCGGTCGCCGCCCCGAAGCGATCTATCACGAACTGCGGCTTCACCGGCCCGTCGTCCTCCTGGCGGTAAGCGATCGGATGGGTCCGCTCCATCTCCGAGACCTCCGAGAGCCACGCCGAGAAGTCGGGGGCGCCGTGCTTGCTCCACGAGGCGCGCACCTGCTTGGTGAGCGCGAGGAGCACGGAACGAGCGTCGCCGACGATCGGGACGTCCGCAGACCGGTTCTTTCCGATCTCGGCGGGATCGATGTCTGCGTGGATCACCTTGGCGTGCGGAGCGAAAGATGCCAGCTGCCCGGTCACTCGATCGTCGAACCGCGCACCGAGACAGATCAGGAGATCCGCGCGCTGCATTGATGTCACTGCCGCATAGCTCCCGTGCATCCCCGGCATGCCGAGGCATAGCGGGTGATCGTCGGGGAGCGCGCCGCGCGCCATCAGGGTCGTGACGGCGGGGGCGCCTACGGCTCCAACCAGTTCCGTGAGCTCGTGCGCGGCGCGCGCCTTGATCACTCCCCCACCCACGTAGAACAGCGGGCGACGGGCGCCGCGGATCAACTCGACCGCGGCACGGATCTGCCTACGGTTGGGCTGAGTCGTAGGACGATAACCGGGCAGGTTGACCTCGCTCGGCCACGAGAACTCGGTGACGGCTTGCAGCACGTCCTTGGGAACGTCGACGAGGACCGGACCGGGTCGCCCCGTCGACGCGATGTGAAATGCCTCCGCGATCACCTCTGGGATCTCCGCGGGATCCATGACCTTGTAGTTGTGCTTCGTGCACGGCATCGTGATGCCGCAGATGTCCGCCTCCTGGAACGCGTCGTTGCCGATGACCGGGCGCGGCACCTGTCCTGTGATGGCCACGATCGGCATCGAGTCCATGAACGCGTCGGTCAGTGGGGTCACGAGGTTGGTCGCACCGGGGCCCGACGTGGCCATGCAGACGCCGACCTTCCCGGTGGCGATCGCGTAGCCCTCGGCGGCATGGCCGGCCCCCTGCTCGTGTCTCATCAGCACGTGGCGGATCGGCGACTCGATCAGCGGGTCGTAGGCGGGGAGGATGGCTCCGCCGGGGATGCCGAAGACGACCTCGACGCCTGCGTGCTCGAGGGAGCGGATGAGCGACTGCGCCCCGGTCACGCTCACGGGCGCCTGGTCCTCTTCTGGACCTGGATGCGCGTCATGGGGTGCGAGACCTCTCGTCGGCGGAGCGCATCGTGTACGCGTAGGCGGCCAGCCGGTAGGCGGCGTGGGTGAACGCCTGCTCCGAGGCGTCACGCCGGGAGTGCTCCATCTCGGCGCATTCGACCGGTCCGTCCAGATACGCGTCCTCGCCGGCGAAGTAGGCGGCGAAGAACTCCCGCTGGGACGGGTCCTCGACCTCGAGGGCCACATCCCCGGGGCCGCGCCACTCGGCCGTGCCGACGAAGTCGCCGTTGTAGATCTCTAGCTTCATGCTTCCCTCCTTCTACGTTTCCGCTGGTAGATGGCTTGTTCTTGCGTGTGTGGCATCACCTCCTCGGAGTAATCCGGGAAACAAAAAACCCCCCGGTTTCCGGAGGGTCAGCGCACGCCGTGTCGCGGCCGCCGAGGCCGCGGGCGCGCGCCTAGGTAATAAGTACGAGGGTGATGAAGAGACGCGTTGCCGCCGTCCCGATCAGGTCCCTATCGGTGCTGCTGGCGGTTTCCATGAGGTTCCGCTCGCACTCCTAGCTGGACAACGGGACCTCGGCGACATCGGCGAGGTTGCGGGGCAACATATACGGAACCGCCTGGCCAAGTCAAGCCCCCGGTTGCGGCATGACCGCCGGAGCGGGATGCTGGGTGTCGTAAGTAGGCCGTCGAAAGGGGGGCGACATGGCTACAGACCTCACCGTGATCCTCGAGGACCGGCCGGGGACGCTGGCCGATGCCACCGAAGCGCTCGGGGGCGCGGGGATCAACATCGACGGGAGCTGCGGCTTCCCGTGCGGAGGCGAAGGGATCTTCCACGTCTTGGTGGAGGATGCAGTCGGAGCTCGAGGCGCACTAGAGAAAGCGGGGTTCGAGGTACGCGACGAGCGCGAGGTGCTGGTCCTCGACGTCGCCGATCGCCCCGGCTCTCTCGGAGCGATCTGCAGGAAGATCGCGGACGTCGGGGTCAACGTCGATCTCCAGTACCTCACCACGGCCGGTACCAAGGTCGTCCTGGGCGCCGACAACATCGACAAGGCGAGGCTAGCCCTCTAGCGATATAGGGTCGCGCGCGTGCCGACCGGTCCCGCCAAGCGAATAAGCACTCCTCTCACCGACGGCGCGGACCGAGCGGCGGCGCGTGCGATGTTGAAGGCCGTCGGCTTCACAGATGAGGACCTCGCGCGCCCGATCGTCGGCGTGGCCACGACGTGGATCGAGACGATGCCGTGCAACCTCAACCAACGGGACCTTGCCGCTCAGGTCAAGGCCGGGATCCGCGCCGCCGGTGCAACCCCAATGGAGTTCAACACGATCTCGATCTCCGACGGAGTGACGATGGGATCGGAAGGGATGCGAGCCTCGCTCGTGTCGCGCGAGGTGATCGCGGACTCGATCGAGCTCGTGGGGCGCGGCCACCTCTTCGATGGGCTCGTGTGCCTCGTGGGTTGCGACAAGACGATCCCGGGCGCCGTCATCGCCTTGTGCCGCCTCGACATCCCCGGCCTAGTCCTCTACAACGGCTCGATCGCACCGGGAAAGTGGCGCGGCAAGGACGTCACGATCCAGGACGTGTTCGAGGCAATCGGCCGACATGCGGCCGGAGAGCTCTCGGAAGAGGACCTCCACTCGCTCGAGGATGTCGCGTGCCCGGGGGCCGGCGCGTGTGGCGGGCAGTACACGGCGAACACGATGGCGATGGTGCTCGATTTCCTCGGGATCGGTCCGGCCGACCTTGGCGGCGTTCCGGCAACCGAGCCCGGCAAGCGCGCGGCGGCGGAACAGGCCGGCAGGCTGGCGGTTGCGCTCCTGGAGAACGACATGAGGCCGTCGCGCATCGTGACCCGTGAGGCTCTGGAGAACGCCATTACCTCGGTCGCCGCGTCCGGCGGCTCGACCAACGCCGTGCTGCACCTGCTGGCGATCGCGCGTGAGATGGGAGTGGATCTATCGATCGACGATTTCGACACGATCGCCGCGCGCACTCCCGTGATCGCAAGCCTGAAACCCGGCGGCGACTACGTCGCCACCGACCTCTACCGAGCCGGAGGAACCTCGCTCGTGATGAGGGAGCTCAACAAGGCCGGGCTTTTGCACACCGAATGCCCAACCGTGGACGGCCGCACGATCGGTGAGGTCGCCGACTCCGCGGAGGAGAACTACGGCCAGAAGGTCGTAGTCGCGATCGAGGACCCGATAAAGCCGACGGGGGGACTGGCGATCCTGCGGGGGAATCTCGCACCGGAAGGATGCGTCGTGAAGCTCGCCGGACACGAACGCAATTTCCATCGCGGTCCGGCCCGGGTCTTCGACTCGGAGGAGGAGTGCTTCGCCGCGGTGAAGGCGCGCGCCCTCTCGACCGGCGACGTCGTCGTGATCCGCTACGAGGGACCGGTGGGCGGGCCCGGGATGCGAGAGATGCTCCAGGTGACCGCTGCGATCGTCGGCGAGGGGCTGGGCGATGCCGTGGCACTCGTAACCGACGGTCGCTTTTCCGGCGCGACACGCGGGCTCATGGTCGGCCACGTGGCGCCGGAGGCCGCGAACGGGGGGCCGATCGCGGCCCTGAGGGACGGCGATGAGATCGAGATCGACGTGGGCGCGCGCGAGCTGCGCGTACGGCTCTCCGACGACGAGCTCGGCAAACGCCTCGCCGATTGGACCCCACCTCCGCCGCGCTACCGCTCAGGTGTGTTCGCGAAGTACGCGGCGACGGTTGCATCGGCATCCGAGGGCGCGATCACCACGTCGACCGGGAGCTGACGCCTCGCTCTACAGAGGTAGGGGCGGCTCCCATTCGGGGTGCACACGCCCGAGCCATTCTTGCTCGGCGCGGCCCAACTCCGTCTGCGAACTCTCTCCGTGCCACATCTCGCGCGCCATGGCGTGCCAGTTCGCGGTCGCCTCGAGCCGGCCGAGAAGGGACGCCACGCCGAACGACATCCGGTTGAACGTGATCATCACACCGGGGACCCCGACCTTCCGCAGTGTTTGGAACGCCTTGGACCGAGGGTCGAAGCCGGCCGCCGCGATCTCCTGTACGAGAGCGGAATCGATGCGAAACTCCCGATCCTCCAACACCGGCTTGTTGAGCATCTTGAGGTGCTCCCACACGGCGGCGATCTCCGGGGTCTTCTTGCTTAGGATCCCGATACCCTCGAGCGCGCTGCGGCCGCGCTGCATGTCGTCGTCGATCAGGGCAAGGACGATCTCGATCAGGAGCTTGAGTGTCCCCGGGTCCAGGGCGCGCACGAGCCCAAAGTCCAGGAAGGCGACCCTGCCATCCTTCAGCAACAGGTAATTGCCCGGGTGTGGATCCGCGGAGAACAGAAGGAAGCGATTGAGGCTTCCGTAGAAGAATCGGAACAGCATCTCCGCCAGCCGATCCCGGTCTTCCTGCCCCCAGTCGAACGCCGTCAGGAACGGCTCCCCCTCGACGAACTCCTGCGTGATCACACGGGTGCGGCAGTACTCCGTGTACACCTTTGGAACGACCACGTATGGATGGCCTTTGAACAACTCGTAGAACTTCTGTTGGTTCGTAGCCTCGCGCCGGTAGTCGAGCTCCTCGAGAACGCGATCTCTTACCTCGTTGGCGACCTCTTTCGGGTCGATGTTGGGTGCGATCGCCACCGAGAGCTTGGTCAAGGCCGAAATGTTCTTCAGATCCGCGCGCACTGCCTCGTCCACGCCGGGGTACTGGACCTTCACCGCGACGACGTCGCCGGAGGCAAGTGTGGCCCTGTGGACCTGTCCGATCGACGCGGCCGCAACCGCCTCCTCGTCGAATGTCTCGAATACCTCG
>JBOGWZ010000109.1:0-5649 GCA_050694075.1 Actinomycetota bacterium
ATCGAGTACGGGGAGTACGTCAGGATGGCCGGAGCCTTGACGGGCTTTCCGTCCTTCGCCGGTAGGACGGCCTCGACGTAGATGCGTCCGTACTTGGTCTTGACGACGTGGCTCGTTTGCTTGAGCTCGTAACGGCCCTGCGCGGCGGGGGCGGCCGGAGCGAACAGGACGCCGGCGACGAGACACGAGAGCGCAACGATCGCGGTCGTCCTCCGGGCTCCCATCGCTAAGTCGGTCCCTCCTTACGCCCGTTCGTCCCGTTTCGTCCCTGCATTCCTACCCGCCTGGTCCCCTCTAGCCCAGGTTCGACCCCCACCCCCCTCTTCCTGCGCGGCGCTCGGGCGGCGCGCGGCGGGCGCGTCGGGCTCGGGGGCTAGCCTGAGGCCGCCATGTCGGACGTCCCCACCCCCTCCCGCCCCGAGGACGAGCCCCTCGTCATGATCGCCGCCCGCCGGGCTCTGCGGCGCGCCCGGGCGGAGGCGGCCACGCCGGAGTTCGGGAGGCTGCTGTTCTTCCAGGCCACGGGGGCGGCCGGCGACGCCCTTATCGCGCTGGCCCTGGCGGGCTCGCTGTTCTTCTCTGTCCCCGAGGCGACCGCCCGCGACCGGGTTGCGCTGTACCTGGTGCTGACCGTCGCACCGTTCGCGGTCGTGTCCCCGTTCCTGGCCACCTTTCTCGATCGCCACCGTGCCGGGCTGCGCGCCGCGCTCGTGATCTCGGCGCTGGGGCGGGGAACGCTCGCGTGGTGGCTGTCCTCGCGGCTCGACAGTCTCCTCCTGTTTCCGATCGCTTTCGGTCTGCTCGTGTTCGCGCGCGCCGCGCTCGTCGTGCGGGGAGCGATCCTTCCCAACCTCGTGCCCGAGGGCCGAACTCTCGTGGCGGCGAACGCGTCGCTGTCCAAGTGGGCGGCGGTCGCGGGGCTGCTCGTCGGGGGGCCTGGGCTGTTGCTGATCCGATGGCCGGGAGTGCAAACGGAGCTCTTGGTCGCGGCCGCCGTTTACTTCCTGGGAACGATCCCGGCGCTTCGCATCCCCGCGGCGCGCGGCCGTCGCGCCGCAGAGGAGCGCCTGGGCGCGCGCGAGAAGGCGCGCGCCGTCACCGTGAGACAGGCGATCGTGGCGACGGCGGGGATGCGCGTTCTGGTGGGGTTCCTGGTCCTGCATCTGGCGTTCGCGCTGCGGCGCGAGGACCTCGGCAGCCTGGGGCTGGGCGTGCTCGTCGGGTCCGCGGCCGCCGGCACCCTCGTTGGGGCGGTGGCGTCCCCGCGCTTCCGCCGCCGCTTGAAGGAGGAGGGCATCATCGTGGCCTCCCTCGCGATTGCCGGGCTCACCGCGATCATCGTGGGCACGTGGTTCTCCGTGGCGACGGCGGCGGTGCTCGTGTTCGCTTTTGGGGTGGCGTCGGGAGCGTCGAAGGTTGCGTTCGATTCGATCGTTCAGCGCGACACACCCGAGGGGGCGAGGGGATGGGCGTTCGCGCGCTTCGAATCTGTCCTTCAGGTCGCGTGGGTCGCCGGAGCTCTCGTCCCCCTAGCGCTGTCGATCCCGGCGGGCCCCGGAGTGTTCGCGGTGGGAGTCGTCGCCAACGCGGTTTCCCTCGTCTACACGCTCGGACGGGCGAGGATGCGCTCGGGTCGGTTGGCGTAGCCTGTTCGGCTATGAACATCGTCTTCAACCGGTCGGAGGCGCCGACGATCGGCGTCGAGGTCGAGGTCCAGGTCGTCGACGAGGCCGGGGCGCTCGCGACCGACACCGCGGCCACGAAGATCCTTGCGAAGCTCGGCGACGACCCCGGCTTCAAGCACGAGCTTCTGGAGTGCACGGTCGAGGTCATCACCGACATCTGTCCCACCGTGGGTCACGCGCGCAGCGACCTCGAGGAGAAGCTCGACCGCCTGATCGACGTGGCCGATGGGCTGGGCTACCGGGTCATGTGCGCGGGGACGCATCCATTTTCCGTGTGGGCCGACCAGACCGTCTCGCCCGATCCCCGCTACCACCGATTGATCGAGACGTGCCAGTGGACGGCGCGGCGGCTGTTGATCTTCGGGATACACACCCACGTTGGTGTCGGTTCCGGGGAGGAGGCGATCGCTCTCTCCAACAGCCTCGCCACGTTCATCCCGCACTTCCTCGCGCTATCCACGAGCTCGCCGTACTGGCAGGGACGCGACACGGGCCTCGCGTCGACGCGCAGCAAGGTGTTCGAGTCGCTTCCTACGGCCGGGCTCCCGTATCTCATGGACAATTGGGGGCAGTTCCAGCGATTCATGCGCACGCTGATCGGTGCCGGCACGATCCGCTCGATCCGCGAGGTGTGGTGGGACATCCGCCCCCACCCCGGCTTCGGGACGCTCGAGCTCCGCATCTGCGACGGGATCCCTACCCTCGACGAGATCTGCGCGCTCGTTGCGTTGTCCCAGAGCCTCGTTGTGTGGCTCGCCGAGCGTTACAACAACGGGCTCGAGGTGCCGACCCATCACGCGTGGACGATCCGTGACAACAAGTGGCGCGCGGCCCGATACGGGCTGGAGGCCGAGGTCATCCGGGACGAGGAGGGCAACGTGATCTCGCTGCGGCGCTCGATAGGTGACCTCGTCGAGCGCCTCGAGCCGACCGCGGAGCGACTGGGTTGTCTCGAGGACCTGCGCCGCGTAAACGCGATCCTCGAGCGCGGCACCTCTGCCACCCGCCAGCGCGAGGTCTACGCGCGGGAGCGAAACCTCGCTGCGGTGGTGGACTCGCTGGTCGACGAGATGAAGCGCGGAAGCCCCAATCCCCTGCCCGACAGCCATCTCCTGGGCGGCACGCCGGTGCACGGGGAGCCGCTCTCCGGCGAATGAGCGCTGTTTTGTCTGCACATCCCGGCACTTTTGAAAAGCGCCGGTGCATGGGGAGCCGTTGTACGGGGAATAACCTCCCCCATCGCAGACTTGCATCTAAGGAAAGCTATTTCCGCCCAGTTCCAAATCGATCATGAAGGGGCTGTGCCATGACTCTCACTATCGGAACCGGACCCTTCGGCCCCCAGGCCGCCGGCACCTTCAACTTCGAACGGTCGGGCCCAGACCATGTGCTGTACTTCGAGGAGTCCCTGCGACGCGTTCGTGTCTTCTTCAACGGCGAGAAGATCGCGGACAGCACTCGGATGAAGTTGCTGCACGAGACCGGCCTCCTGCCCGTCTATTACTTCCCGAAAGAGGATGTGCGCGCGGAGCTGCTCGAGCCGACTGACCACCACACGCGCTGTCCGTTTAAGGGCGAGGCTTCCTATTACTCGATAGTGGTCGACGACAGGCGCTCCGAGAACGCGGCCTGGTACTACCCCGATCCGATCAAAGGGGCGCCGGCACTCGAGGGATACATAGCCTTCTACTGGGACAAGGTCGATCACTGGTACGAGGAGGACGAGGAGATCCTCGTGCATCCCCCCGACCCGTACCACCGGATCGACGTGCGCGAGAGCTCGCGGCACGTGAGGGTGCTCGTCGGCGAAGACCTCGTCGCGGAAACGACGAGTCCGGTGATCCTGTTCGAGACCGGCCTGCCGCCCCGTTACTACTTCGCACTGCAGGACGTGCGTACGGAGTTGCTGGTGCCGTCGGAAACGACAACGCGCTGTCCGTACAAGGGCCTCGCCTCGTACCACTCGCTCAAGACTGCAGAGGGTGTCGCCGAGGATCTGATCTGGCACTACCCGGAGCCGCGGCCCGAGGTGGACAGGATC
Source organism: Actinomycetota bacterium (assembly GCA_050694075.1). Classification (GTDB taxonomy): domain Bacteria; phylum Actinomycetota; class CADDZG01; order CADDZG01; family WHSQ01; genus JBOGWZ01. The sequence goes on from JBOGWZ010000109.1 coordinate 3,727, forward strand.
GCCGGCCGCCTGGCGTTCTTCAACGAGCGGGTTGACATCGAGGTGGACGGCGAGCCACAGGAGCGCCCGATCACGCGCTGGTCGCCCTAACCTAGGGGTTGGGGCCCAGCACCCGCTCGTCGCCCCGGCGCAGCGTGGCGCCCGTTTGGTCGAGCCACTCGCACAGCGGCACCGCGTACTTCCGAGACGTGCCGAGGAGGTCGCGGATCTCGGCCACGGTGATGGGGCCGGACCCCTGGATGTGGGCGCGCACGGTGGCGCGGGCCTCGGCGGCGCGGCCGCGGGTGAGGTAGAAGTCCGCGATCTTCACGAGCTCGCCCGACTCGGTCAGTGCGCGCAGGAGTGCGGCGTCGGCCTCCAGGTCCTTCGCGAGAGGAGGCTGGAACCCGCCCGCCTCGATCGTTTTCACGAGTTCGTCGCGCGCTCGCTGCTGCTCCGGCGCGAGTTCGACCCGGAAGCTCTCGAGTCGCACCACCGCGCCCTCCTCGACGACATCCTCGAGGCGGTCGACGAGCGCCTCGAAGGGGCCTGTCTCGAGCCCGGTGGCGGACCTCAGGGCCTCGCGTGGCATCCCGCGCTCGAGCGGTCGCGCCGCATGGTGCTCCTTCAGCGCGGCGCGGGCGGCGGCCCCCAGCGCTTCGAACCGATCCTTGGACAGGAAGAGGTTGCCGAGCGCGATCACGCCCTCGACCGGTCCCGGCGCCCCCGCGCGGATCAATGCCTCCCGGGCCGGAAGCGCCTCATGGGCCTCGACCAGCGCGACCAGTGCCCCCTCGGCGTCGGCGTCGGACAAACGATCGAGTAGTCGCACGCGGTCCGCGTCGGTCCTTCGCGCGGGCGAGGGGAGAGGGTCGAGGACCTCGCCTCCGCCGAAGGTGAGGATGCGGCCCGCGTCGCGCAGTACGAAGCGGTCGCCGCGCTGTAGTGGCAGCGGATCGCGCAGCAGCAACTGCGCGTACCCCACCTCGCCCGAGGTCAGCTTCTCTCGCCCGAGCAGCTTCACGCGCACGGGTGTCTCCGCGGATCCGACGTAGAGGAGGTGAGCTCCCTTGTCGGTGAGTTCGTGTTCCCGTCCGGTGAAGTGCACCTCGAGCACGCGCAGCCGCACGTCGATACGGCTCGTGGCGCGCCATTTCTCGGGCAAGACCACCGCGTCGCCGCGCTCCGCTCCGTGTCGTTCGAGCCCGGCGAGGTTCAGCGCCGTGCGGTTGCCCGGTCCGATCGTCCGCACCTCCTTCTTGTGGCTCTGGATGGCGCGGATGCGCGCGCGCCGGCCGCGGCCCCCCATCACACCCACGACCTCGACGTCGTCGCCGGTGAAGAACGAGCCGCCGGCGAGCGTTCCCGTGACGACGGTTCCCGCTCCGGCGATCGTGAACACGCGGTCCACCCAGAGGCGCGCGCGCCCGCGGTCCGGCGCCGGAGGCGCGGCTCGGACCGCGTCGTCGATGCCCGCGACCAGGTCGTCCATGCCGGCTCCCGTTACCGGGGAGCACGCGACGATGGGCGCCCCCTTTAGCGTGGAACGCGCGATGTTCTCCTCGACCTCGGCGCGCGCGAGCTTGAGAGTGTCGTCGTCCACCGTATCGGCCTTGGTGAGCGCGACGACCCCGTGCGAAACGCCGAGGAGGTCGACGATCGACAGGTGCTCCGAGGACTGTGGCATCCAGCCCTCGTTGGCGGCGACGACGAACAGGCACACCGAGATGCCACCCGCTCCGGCGAGCATGTTCTTGATGAAGCGCTCGTGGCCGGGCACGTCCACGAGCCCGATCTCGGCCCCCGAGGGCAGCGGCAGCCAGGCAAAGCCAAGGTCGATGGTCAGGCCCCGCCGCTTCTCCTCCGCGAAGCGGTCGGGGTCGATCCCGGTGAGCGTGTGAACCAGCGTCGACTTGCCGTGGTCGACGTGGCCCGCGGTGCCGA
>JBOGWZ010000110.1:0-5631 GCA_050694075.1 Actinomycetota bacterium
CGGAAACCGTCGAGGCCGCGGAGGTGGCGATCTATCCCGACCGCCTCACCGATCTCCTGCCGGAGCGGTTGACGGGGGCCGGCGTGGCCCGGCTCGGGGTCGAGGCGGCCTCGATGATGCTGTCCGAGCGGGAGAAGCTCGTCGAGAAGCTCGACGGTGTCGATCTCGTGGCGACAGAGGGCCTGGTCGAAGACCTGAGAAGGGTCAAGGATCCCGAGGAGATCGCGTTGATCCACGAGGCCGTCCGGCTGTCGGACGAAACGTTCGAGTGGGTGATCGAGAATCTCACGCCGGGCGCGACCGAGCGGGAGGTAGCGCTCGACATCGAGGTCCACATGCGCACGAACGGCGCCGAAGCCGCCGCGTTCGAACCGATGGTCGGTTCCGGAGAGCTGTCCGCTCACATACACCACACGGCCGGCACGCGGACGCTCGAGAAAGGCGATCTCGTGCTCCTCGACTTCGGCAGCAGGTACGGGGGCTACTGCTCCGATCTGACGCGGACGGTCGTTCTGGGACCGGCGACGGACGAGCAGCGCGCCATCTACGACACGGTGCGGCGCGCGCAGACCGCCGGGGTGGCTGCGGTGGCGGCGGGCGTCCACGGTCGGGACGCGGACGCGACTGCGCGCGACGTCATCGCAGGCGCCGGCCACGGCGAGTTGTTTGGACACGGACTGGGCCACGGCGTCGGCCTGGACATCCATGAAGCCCCTCGCCTGCACCGTACCTCCGAGGACACGCTGCGCTCCGGCGACGTCGTGACGGTCGAGCCCGGCATCTACCGGGTCGGATTCGGTGGCGTGAGGATTGAGGACTGCGTGCTGGTGACCGAGGAGGGTGCGGACGTACTCGGCACTGCATCGAGAGACGAGCTCATCGAGGTATGAGGGAGTCTCGTAAGTGATCTCCACGAACGACATGCGTCCGGGACAGACGCTCGAGATCGAGGGCGATCTGTTCACGATCGTGGAGCGCCAGCACATCAAGCCCGGTAAAGGTCAGGCCTTCGTGAAGACCAAGCTCAAGAAGGTGAAGAGCGGCGCGGTCGTGGAGCGGACTTTCCGCGCCGACGAGAAGGTGAACCTCGCCGTGCTCGACCGGCGCGAGATGCAGTACCTGTACGAGGATCAGGCGGGACTGATCTTCATGGACAACGAGACCTACGAGCAGACGCACGTCGATCCCGGCCTGCTGGGGGAGGCCCGCAGGTTCTTGAAGGAGGGGGCGGTGTGTCTCGTTCCCACCTACGAGGGCACTCCCGTCGGGCTCGAGATGCCGGTAACGGTCGAGCTCGAGATCGCCGCGACCGAGCCCGGCGTCAAGGGAGACCGCGTCTCCGGTGCGATGAAGGCGGCGACGGTCGAGACCGGCGCGACGGTGCAGGTCCCGCTGTTTCTCGACAAGGGGGACCGGATCAAGGTGGACACGCGCAACGGTGAGTACGTGTCGCGTGCATAGATGAAGGAGCGTCGGGCCGCGCGCCGTCTCGCACTCGACGTTCTCTACGAAGCCGAGATCCGCGATCTGTTGCCGGAGGAGGCCTTCGAGGGTCACCGCTCCGGGGGATGGGTCGTAGCGGGGAGGGAGGACGAGCCCGGCCCGGAACGCCTGCTCTCAGACGACGCCGTCGCCTACGCGTGGGCGGTGGTCCAGGGCGTCCAATCTCATCAGGCCGACATCGACGTGCTGATCGCGCGCTACGCCGACCGTTGGGCGATCCAGCGCATGCCCGTGGTGGATCGGACGCTCTTGCGCATCGCGCTCTACGAGCTGCTGTGGCGCGACGACATCCCGGTGGCCGTGGCGATCAACGAAGCCGTCGAGCTGGCCAAGGAGCTATCCACGGACGACTCGGGCCGGTTCATCAACGGATTGCTGGGCCGGATCGTCGAGGACCGCGAGGCCCTGTGACGGGTGAGGTAGGTTCTCGCACAACGGATCCGTGACCTCTTGTAAATAACGGCCCCGGGAGGTCACTTCCATACAGGAGATCGGCCAGGGCCGCGATGGTTGAGCCCTGCGGCCCCAGCGGTGTAGCCTCTTTCCGAACCGTCCTTTAACCCGACCCCGTGAGGTCGGAAAGGAGCGAGCTTGAACCCGCCCGTCTCGAGCGCTTCCCGGCCTCCTCTGGGAGGCGTTTTTTGATGGCCCGCGCCCCCAGCAGCGGCCTCGGCGAGGACTTCGTCGTCAAGTCCCAGGTGATGGACGCCTCCGACGTCCGCCGGGCCCTTGTTCGCATCGCCCATGAGATCGTCGAGCGCAACAAGGGCATCGACGACCTCGTGATCGTGGGTATCCGGACCCGGGGGGCGCCTCTGGCGGAACGGGTCGCTTCGGCGATCGCCTCCTTCGAGGACGGGGACGTCCCCTCGGGCGCGCTGGACGTAACTCTGTACCGCGACGACGTCGCGCTGAGAAGTCCCCGCAACCTCGAGACGACGACGGTGCCTACCGACCTCGACGGTCGCGTCGTCGTGGTCGTCGACGACGTTCTGTACACGGGTCGCACCATCCGCGCCGCGTTCGACGCCTTGCTGGATCTCGGACGGCCGCGTGCGATCAGGCTCGCCGTGCTGGTGGACCGAGGCCACCGCGAGCTTCCGATCCGCGCCGACTTCGTGGGCAAGAACCTCCCGACCGCGGCGGAGGAGGTGGTCAGGGTGCTGGTAGAGGAGATCGACGGGAAGGATGCCGTCCTGATCGGGGAGATGAAGCCGTGATCAAGCACCTTCTTTCGATGGACCAACTCTCCGCCGAGGACATCACGCGCATCCTCGACACCGCGGAGTCTCTGCGGCAGGTAACCGACCGGCCGATCAAGAAGCTGCCGACCCTGCGCGGGCGGACCGTCTGCAACCTCTACTACGAGTCGTCCACGCGCACGCGCATCTCCTTCGAGCTGGCCGCGAAGAGGCTGTCCGCGGACGTCATCAATTTCTCGGCCGACGCGAAGTCCTCGGTCTCCAAGGGGGAATCGTTCAAGGACACCGCGTGGACGCTCGAGGCGATGGGGGTGGACGCGATCGTCGTGCGCCATTCGAGCTCTGGGGCTCCGCACCAGCTCGCGCAGTGGGTCAAGGCGAGCGTGATCAACGCCGGTGACGGACAGCACGAGCATCCGACGCAGGCGCTGCTGGACCTGTATTCGATCCGCGAGCGTTTCAAGGACCTCGAGGGTCTGTCCGTGGCGATCGTCGGCGACGTGCTGCACAGCCGAGTGGCACGCTCCGACGTGAAGGGTCTCGTGACGCTGGGGGCCGAGGTCACACTGGTGGGACCACCGACCCTGGTCCCGTCGCAGGCGTCGTCGTGGGGAGCGAAGGTCTCCTACGAGCTCGACGAGGTGCTCGAAGGAGTCGACGTGTGCTACCTGCTGCGCGTCCAGAAGGAGCGCCAGTCGGAGCAGTTCTTCCCCTCCGATCGCGAGTATGCGGCGCTGTGGGGGCTGAGCTCGTCACGGCTTGCCCGGATGAAGCCGCACGCGCTCGTGATGCACCCCGGCCCGATGAACCGCGGAGTCGAGATCGCGGCCGAGGTATCGGATTCCGACCGGGCCATCGTCCTCGACCAGGTGGCCAACGGGCTCGCGGTCAGGATGAGCCTTCTGTACCTGATGCTCGGGGGCCCCGACGACCAGGTCGCCGGAGAAGGAATGGAGAGATGAGCGCGTACCTGATCGCAGGAGGGCGGCTGATCGATCCCGGCTCGGGCCGCGAGCGCGCAGCCGACGTGCTGCTCCGCGACGGAGTGATCGCCGAGGTCGGCAAGGGCGTGAGCGCAGGGGACGCCGAGGTCGTCGACGTCGACGGCGCGGTCGTGGGGCCCGGCTTCGTGGATCTGCACACACACGTGCGAGAGCCGGGCCGGGAGGACGAGGAGACGATCGCGACCGCCTCGGCGGCGGCCGCCGCCGGTGGTTACACCGCGATCTGCGCGATGCCGAACACCGATCCGGTCGCCGACAACGCGGCGATCGTCGAGAAGGTGTGGGCCCTGGGGCGCGAGGTGGGGCTGGTGGACGTCGTCCCCGCGGGTGCGCTGTCGCGCGGCCTCGAGGGCAGGCGAATGGCGGATCTCGGGGAGATGGCCCGGTCGGCAGCGCGCGTCGGCCTGTTTACCGACGACGGTAGGGGAGTGCAGGATGCCCTGTTCACGCGTCGCGCGATGGAGTATCTCGTCGCGTTCGGTGCGATCTACGCGGAGCACTGCGAGGACCAGGCACTGTCGGAGGGCGGTCAGATGCACGAAGGGGACCGGTCGGTCGCGCTCGGCCTCAGAGGGGTTCCGGCGGAGGCCGAAGAGCTGATGGCGGCCCGCGACATCGCGTTGGCGCGGCTTACCGGTTGCCGGCTGCACCTGCTTCACGTCTCCACCGCGGGCACCGTGGAGCTGGTGCGGCAAGCAAAGGCGGAGGGCCTGGATGTGACTGCCGAGGCTACCCCTCATCACTTCACGCTGACCGACGCTTCGCTCGAGAGCTACGACCCGAACTGCAAAGTGAACCCGCCGCTGCGGGGAGAGGTGGACCGCGCCGCGGTCATCGCCGGACTTGCGGACGGGACGATCGACGCGATCGCGACCGACCACGCCCCGCACGCGCCGGAGGAGAAGGACCAAGAGTTCACGCTCGCACCCCCGGGTCTCGTGGGCCTCGAGACCGCGCTCGGCCTCACGATCACCGAGCTGGTCGCGCCCGGACACCTGACGCTCGCCCAGGCGATCGAGCGCCTGGCTTTCGCGCCGGCCCGAATATTGGGGCTGAAGGATCAGGGAGGCCCGATCGCCGCGGGGCAGGCGGCCAACCTCGTCGTCTTCGACCCGGCCGCCGCTTGGGTGGTGGACCCCTCCGCGTTCCACTCCAGGAGCCGGAACACGCCGTTTGGCGGCCGGAGGCTCACGGGCAGGGTGCTCCACACCTTCTTCGAGGGACGTCCGACGCTTCGCTCCGGTCACCTCGCGGAGAAGGAGCGCGTATGAGCACGCGCGCGCCCGCGTTGCTGGCGCTGGAGGACGGCACGGTCTTCTCCGGCATCGCCTTCGGAGCCGACGGCACGACGACCGGCGAGGTGTGCTTCAACACCGGGATGACCGGCTACCAGGAAGTCCTCACGGACCCCAGCTATCACGGCCAGATCGTAACGATGACCGCGCCGCAGACCGGGAACACGGGCGTCAACGACTCCGACGACCAGTCGTGGCATCCGTGGGTTGCCGGTTTCGTGATGCGCGACGCGTCCGCGACCTATTCGTCGTGGCGAGCCGAGGGGTCGCTCGACGGCTACTTGCAACGTCATCGGATCGTGGCCATCTCGGAAGTGGACACGCGGCGCCTCACACGTCACATCCGCGACGCCGGAGCGATGCGCGGCGCGGTCTCGAACGAGATATCCGACCGCGATGAGCTGATCGACGTGGTGCGCTCGTCGCCGAGCTACGTCGGTCGGGATCTCGTACGGGAGGTCACGACCTCTGAACCGTACTCGTGGGACGAGGGTTCGCTCCGCCGGCGCGCGCAGAGCGGTTACGCGGCCGGCGCAGAGGTGTCGAAGATCACCGCGCTGTTGCTGCACGAGCATCGGGGACCGCGTCGCCGCATCGCGGCCTACGACTTCGGAATGAAACGCAACA
>JBOGWZ010000111.1:0-5625 GCA_050694075.1 Actinomycetota bacterium
CGAGAGACGCGAGATGATCGACCGCCAGCCTGGCCCCCTCGCGGTCGTCGGCGATTACGGCGAAAACGTTCTTGCTGTCGATGGTTCGGTTCACGAGCACGATCGGAACGTCCGCGGCGATCGCTTGTTCGACGAGGGGGTGGCTTCTTTCCGCTGTCGCCATGATCACCCCCTCCACCTGTCGATCTTTCATCGTGCGGAAGTGGAGGTGCTCCTTTTCAGGATCGTTGTCCGAGTTCGCGAGCAGCGCCGTATAACCTTCGGCCGCGAGGCCTTCCTCTATGCCTCTGACGATCGGAGGGAACAGAGGGTTCGTTAGATCGGGTATCAGCACTCCGATCGTGAAGGAGCGGTTGGTCTTGAGTCCCCGCGCCATGGGGTTGGGCCTGTAACCGAGCTCGTCGGCGGCCTGAATGACCTTGCGAGCGGTTTCCTCGTTGACGAGAGAGCGCGTCGCGGGGTTGAGGGCTCGGGAGGCCGTACCGGCATGGACCCCTGCACGGGCGGCGACGTCTCGCAGCGTGACAGCCATGGTTCGTCTATGCCGCGGTCGCGATCTTCAAGGCTGTCTCCAGGGCTTCGTTCAATAGTTGTCCCCGCTGCATCTCGTGTCGTGCCGAGCGACTATCAACGAGGTAAAGGCAACCATCGTTGACACTTCTCGCCGAGTCTCCCTATTATGCAATCGATTGCAACAAGAGGCAACGTATCTTTCGGGAGAGGGCGACTCGAGAATTGCCGAAGGGTGGGGACCGGTCTGGGGCGGGATAGGGCTTCAGGCGGCGTCTCGCGCCCGCGCCGCGTCGCGATCCTGGGAACGCGCTACACGGATTTCTCGATCGAGGAACAGATCCTCGCCCCCCTGGGGATCGAGATCCGCTGCGGAGAGGGCTCGTCGTCGGAGGCCATAGCCGAGGAGGCGGGCGGGGCGGATGTGATCTTGGCCGGTTCCGCTCCGCGTTTCGACGCACCGACATTGAAGCGACTGACCTGTCGAGGCATCGTTCGTTATGGCGTGGGCACGGATTCGATCGACCTGGATTACGCGGGCCGGTGCGGCATATGGGTCGCGTACGTGCCGGACTACGGGACCGAAGCGGTTTCACTCCACGCAGTCACATTGATACTTGCAGGGCTTCGGCGTCTGGTCGCGGCCGACGCGCTGGTGAAGGAAGGCCGATGGGGCCTCGATCACTTTCGTCCCCTCCACGCACCATCGGCATTGACCGCTGGAGTGATCGGTTTCGGACGGATCGGAGCCAGAACTGCATCGGAGCTCTCCGCGTTGGGTTTTCGGGTGCTGGCGCACGATCCGTTTGCGCACGTGTCGGAAGAGTTTGCCGAGGCTGCTTCGCTCGAGAGTCTTCTACGAGAATCAGATGTCGTTTCGCTCCATACTCCGGGACGCCCGGATTCGAGGCCACTGATCGGGAGGGACGAGATCGCCCAGCTGAAGCAGGGTGCCGTGCTCGTGAATACCGCGCGTGGCTCTCTGATCGACGAGGCTGCGCTGGCTGAGGGACTCGCTGAGGGACGGCCGGGGATCGCGGCCCTAGACGTCTACTCGGAAGAGCCGCCCGACCTGTCGTCCTTCCAGAGCGTCATGGATCGGATGATCCTGACTCCTCACATGGCCTGGTACACAGAAGAGTCGGAACTCGACCTAAGGACCAAGGCCGCCGAGGAGGCCCGGCGGATCCTGATTGGCGAGCCACCCTTGAATCCCGCGGCTTCACCGTTGGAGGGGACCACATGAATCAGTCGCTCTATGAGCTGCCGAGTCCAGACGTCAGAGACGTTCTCACAGCCTCCCGCACGGCGGTCTTGCCCTTCGGGAGCATCGAGCAGCACGGGCCCCATCTACCGTGCGGAACGGACACGATGACGGCCGAGCTGATTGCAAAGTCGCTCGCCGAGAGACTGGATGCGTTGTACGTCCCGTTCTGTCCGTACGGGATCACGCCCATACACTCCGGTTATCCGGGAACCGTCTCACTGAGGAGGGAGACGTTCGAGGCCCTTGTCTCGGACGTGTGTAAGGAACTGATCCGGATGGGGGCCGAGAAGTTCCTGCTTGTCAACTGGCACGAGGGAAATACGTCCTCTCTCGACGCCGTGGCAACGGAGCTCCAGGCCGAGCACGGAGCGCGCTTTTTCGTAGCGCAGGCCTGCTACGTAGCTCAGCGCCTCTACAAGGATCGAGGCGGAACATTGAGCCACGGAGGGGGCATCGAAACGTTGGGGGTGATGGCATACGACGCGAAGCTCGTCAAGCTTGACAGAGCGAGGGGGGAAGTAGCCGGTGCCGAGAAGACGGATGAGATGCGGCGCGGGCGCGAGGTCTACGGCTTCGTTACGAACGCCGGCGAGCTGGCGGAGCAGGGGTGGTACGGAGATCCCTCGTGGGCCAGCGAAGAGCTGGCCGAAGGCTTCGTCAAGAGCGTCGTAGACGAGATCGTGGCTCAACTAGAGGCATTCGGGTCATAGAAAAGGAGTGAAGACGGTGGTTGTCAGCGCGTCCGAGCTGGATTTCCGCTCACTCGAGGGGAGGTCGTCGGCGGACCCGTTCAGGAGCCTCGACGCCGACGGCTTGAGCATGCGCGTGGTGCACCTGGCCGCCGGTGCAACGCGCAAACCTCATCGCCATCCGCACAGCTGCGAGGCGATGTACGTCGTGGAGGGCAGCGGACACTTCTGGGAGCACGGGCGCGCGCACAGAGTAGAACAGGGCGATTGCATCCTGGTCGCCCCCGGTGTTCCACACGCCACGATCCCGGATCGAGGCGAGGATATGAAGCTCGTCTGTTTTCTACCGCACCCGGACCTGACCTCTAACATCGAGGAGCTCAACGAAGAGATCGAGGTCGAGGTACCCGGGAACCGGGAACCCGGTGGATAAGATTCGGCTCGCCTCCGTCGGGTTGGGCAGGTGGGCGCGCGTGCTCGCGCGCGCCGCACAGCGGGGACAAGTCATCGAGCTCGTCAGCTGCTACAGCCGACGTGATGAGAGCCGTACGTCCTTCTGCGGGGAGTTCGGCGTCTCTCGTTCGGCGAAGAGCTACGAGGAGCTCCTCGCGGATCCCGAAGTTGAAGGTGTCCTTGTGACGACTCCCAACGACACGCACAAGGCGGTGATCCATCAGGCGTTGGAAGCCGGGAAGGCGGTCTATACCGATAAGCCGATCGCGCACACCCTCGACGATGCCGTTGCGATCGGCGCCGCCGCGACCGAAAGCGGCAGGGTCTTCGCCGTGGGTCACAGCGCGAGACGCCTTTCGGGGCATCGAGAGATGAAGAGATGGGTGGAAGAGGGCCGTCTGGGAGAGATGTCTCTTGCAGAAGCAAATTTCTCCAACGAGAGAGGGTTGGAGCTAACACCGAAAACGTGGCGCTACTTTGCCTCGAAGAGCCCTGGGGGAGCGTTGATCCAGCTCGGCGTGCACCACGCCGACACACTGCAGTACCTGCTGGGCCCAGTCAGGTCGGTGAGCGCAATCGTCCGAAAGCTCTACACGGAATCGGAAGTCGCCGATGCGACGATGACTATCCTCGAGTTCGAGGCCGGGATGCTTGGATACCTGGGCTCCGGATGGGCTTCTCCCGGCGTTTACTCGATGAATCTTCTAGGCACCAAGGCGAATCTGTTCTACGACCTCGACTTCACTCACTGGCACGAGTCGCACATGGCCGACAAGTACAGCACTCTTCGCTCGCAGTCATACGGGGAGTCCGACCGCAAGGCCATCGATCTGCCCGCGAGCGACATGTTCCGCGAGGAGCTCGAGGAGTTCGCCCTCGCCGTACGCGGCGAGGACGAGGTAGAAGTCGGCGCGGCCGAGGCTATTGATGCCCTCGCTGTTGTGCACGCGGCGCTCGAGTCCTCTTCCCGCGGCGGGGAAGCGGTGCAGCTCCAGGAGGTCATCGAGGCGGCGAGGTCGTCCCCCTAGGCGGGCAATCACCGCGCGCCCCGTCCAGGGGCGGCGAACGCCTGACAAATCCCAGCTCTTGCTAAGATCGGCCCGGGATGCAATCGTTTGCTTACCGGAGACGTGGTCCTCATCGGGCCGGCATCGGGGGGTGAGTTGGGGGACAGACCAGGGGGCGTTGGGCTCGCCGTCGAGGCTCGGAACGTGACCGTGGAATACGAGCGCAGCCGCGGCAAGAGCACGCTTATCGCGCTCGAGGACTTCAATCTAGGAGTCCGTGAGGGCGAGTTCCTAACCATCGTCGGCCCCAGTGGGTGCGGCAAGAGCACATTTCTAAACCTCGTCGCCGGGCTGTGGTTCCCGGTCGGCGGCGAGCTGCTTGTCAACGGGAATCCCGTCACCGGACCGGCCCAAGATCGTGCCGTTGTCTTCCAGGAGTACGCGCTCATGCCGTGGCGCACGGTCGAGGGGAACGTCCGCTTCGGTCTCGAGATGCAGCGCCGTATTGACTCGTCCACTGCCGGGAAGGTCGCCCACTACATCGATCTCGTCGGCCTGACTGGCTTCGAGGATGCCTACCCCAGGGAGCTGTCGGGCGGCATGCGCCAGAGGGTAGGCCTCGCCCGCGCCCTGGTGACCGAGCCCCGCATCCTCTTGATGGACGAGCCGTTCGCGGCCGTCGACGCGATCACCCGCGAGCTGATGCAGGACGAGGTCGCCCAGATCGTCGTCAAGACCGGGCAGACGATCATTTTCATTACTCACAGCGTGGACGAGGCGATCACTCTCGGTGATCGCATCGCCGTCGTGAGCAGCCGGCCCGGCCACGTCAAGGAGATCATCTCGGTCACGATCCCCCGCCCGCGTTCCGGTCGTCAGATCCGCCACTTGCCGGAGTACGCGGAACTCAGAGATCGCATCTGGGGGCTCTTGGGCGACGAGACGGAACTAAAGACGCAGGCGTCGGGAAAACAACTCGAGCCGGAGCGCGTCAAGGACGTGCGGACCTCCTATCAGGCGGGAGGTATCTGATGGCGACCGTTCGGGCCGAAGCCGCCGTCCCGTCCGGAATCCTCGCTCTACGGAAAAAGCTCGACGGGCGACTCACGGGCCTGATCAGCTTGGTGGTCTTCATTGCGGTGTGGCAGATGATCGTTGTGATCACGAGCATCAACCCGATCCTTCTGCCCTCTCCGGGATCAGTTGTGGCTCAGTTCGTCGAGGTGTGGCAACTGGACTTGCTGTGGCCTGCGATCGCCGAGAGCTTGTCCGCGCTTGCCATCGGCCTCGCGGTGGCGCTTGTGGTTGGAGTCGCTCTGGGTCTCGCCATTGGGGGTTCTCGATGGCTCGATCTGGTAACGAGTCCCTACCTCTATGCCATGTTCGCAACCCCGCAGATCGCGCTCCTGCCGCTGTTCGTGCTGTGGCTCGGCTTTGGGTCGTCGATAAAGACCCTGCTCGTCGTCCTGGGCGCGGTCGTTCCCGTGACGCTGAGCTGCAAAGAAGGGGTACAGACCGTCGACGAGTCGTTGATTCAGGCGGCGCGCTCCTTCGGCGCAAGCAGGCTCGACTTGTTCAAGCACGTCGTCGTCCCCTTCGTGCTGCCGTTCATCGCCAACGGCGTTCGCAACGGCATCTCGCGGGGGTTCGTCGGCCTGCTGATCGTCGAGATGAGGTTGGGCTCCGGGGGGATCGGCAC
>JBOGWZ010000112.1:0-5589 GCA_050694075.1 Actinomycetota bacterium
GGGCGAGTGACTACTCCGAGTCTGCTTGGGCGCCCGTCCTCGAGAGTCGCCACCGCCACACCGTTCCGTCATCCGGATCGTCTATCGAGCCCACGAAATCCAGGCCGGCCTTCTCGAGCACGACCGTCGAAGCGTTGCGCTCTGGAAGTGTGTGAGCCAGCACGAACTCAACCGCTGGGTGGGAGAAAGCCTCGGCGATCATGGCCTTCGCGGCCTCGGTTGCAAAGCCCTGATTCTCAAATTCCGGTGCAATCTCGTAGCCGAACTCGACCTCGCCGTCGACCGGTTCCCCTTTGAATCCACCAGAACCAACCAGCAAGGGGCGAAGCCGATGAAGAAACAGATAAGACCCCCACGGGGTTGAACTCATATCGTTGTCACGAGCGAGATTCGGGCCCTGGAAGTTCTCAGTTGTGTAGGCCTCAGGAAAGCGTGGCCAGCCTTCGGGAACATCGACCCCCAGAAATGCAGCAAGCTCTGATGGCCCGCGCTCCAGAGCGGCCGCATGAGCGAGCCCGAATGGAACCAGTCGAAGTCTCTGCGTTTCCATCATCGTCATGTCATTCGGTTGACATTGTGCCTGTGTTTAAGTACGAGCTGGTTGCCTCGGTTTCGTAGTATGAGCGTCATATTGTCCGAGGACTCGCAGCAGCGCAACGACTGGAGAGATCATGGAATTCACGGGACTGAAGTGGCTCGGAACTCGGACGGACAAGTTCGCGGAAACAGTTTCCTTCTTTCGCGATGTGATGAAGCTCGAGGTAAAGGAGATACAGGAATCCTTCGCCTGGTTCCTGCTTCCCAACGGAGACGAGGTGGAAGTGTTCGGTGTCGAGGAGCCCAATCACAAGTACTTTACGATTGGACCCGTCCCCGGCTTCGGCGTGACCGACATCGAGGAAGCGCGACGCGAACTGGAGACCGCCGGAGTCGAGTTCATAGGAGAGATTCACGGCGAGCCGGGGGGCCGGTGGAGTCACTTCTATGGGCCCGACGGCAATGTCTATGAGATCACCGGGGCATAGCGCGGTTGAGTTTGTGGGTTGGCTGGGAGGTGGTGCCCAACCCCAAGCTACCTGAGGCCGCCACTGCTTCTAGAGAATCGAGTCCTCGGCCTGAGACCGGGGCCACACGACCCGCTTGAGACCCTCCTGCCACTGAACGACGAGCATGTCGTGGTCACTCTGGCGGCCGTCTTCCCCCAGACCGAAGCGCCCGAAGAAGGTGGTGCAGCGAAGACGCCCGGCCGTCCCAAGAAGCGCCTCGTCATCGGTTCCTCCGGCCTCCGTTGCACACTGCATCGCCATGAGCGCGGTCGCGTAGGCCTGCGCCGTCAGATACTCGATGTGTCCGAGGGCCAGCCCGGCCTGACGTCTCGCTACCAGTTCAGCCCTGAGCCCCCGCAGGACGTCCATGTGTCGGGGACCGAGGTCGACTGCGAAGCGCGCACTCTCCTCCCACTGGGAGGGGCCGAGCACGCCGTCCGCCACCGCCCCCAGCACCACGTGAAAGGAACCGATGCCCGCCGCCACCGCTCCGACCGCGGCCGGGCGCCTGCGAAGGTGACCGATGAGCGCGACATCCTCCACGAAGGTGCCGGCCCCCAGAAGCACGTCCGCGTCAGGAGAGGCGGACACCTCGCCGTGCGCGACCGTTACGACATCCATTCCCAGCCGGCTCGCAGCCTCGTGGGCTCCCTTGGCCACCTCCTCGGGAAAGGAACCTCGACCCACCGCGAGGAGCACGCGCGCTTGCGGGAGCGACTGGGCAAGGGCCTCGAGGATCGGCGGGAAGTAGTTGCTCGCGGGGGAGGCGACCGAGATCACTCCCGGGAGACGCTGGACGTCGTCGGCGCTCCCTCCGTGGTTCCATAAAACTCGTCCCCTCTGCCCGACCCAGCTCCCCGCCTCCCTTACGAGATCGCTGCCGTACGGCCCAATGAGCAGATCGGCGCGTGCGATCTTCTCGAGCGCCCGGCGGGTCCCCGCTCGGGTGCTTTCATCGTCGATGATCGCCACCTCGGGTATCAGCCTTTGATCCCCGAGTAGCAGGCCGCCGCGGCGCGCCACATCTTTCGCCGCCTGCGCGAGACCGACCGCGGCCAAGCGTCCTTGAAACGCATACCGGCCCGACAGCGACAGGGGGGCGGCGAGCACTAGAAGGCCCGGCTTCATCTTTCCGCCATCGTCCCTTTCCCTCCGCCCATTGACTGAGCCGCTCCCACGGCCACTAAACACCGACAACAGCCGGTAAAGGGTAGCCCCGCGGCCGCGAGCCTTTCCCGAAGGGTCATAGGCTGGTGGCATGGCACCGCCACGCGTCACCAAGTCGTGAAGGTCGGAGCGGCACTCTCCACAAAGCCAGATGCTCGTGCCGCCGGCGCCGAAGCAGCTTTAGAGGCGGCAAGCAGCCTCGGCGAGAGACACCCGAGCTTGGCCGTTGTGTTTGCATCTGCTCATTTCGCGCCACAGGCGGAGGCAGTGGTCGACGCCGTCCAGGAGGCAGTCGCCCCTCAAGCACTGGCGGGGTGCGTGGCGGAGACCGTGATCGGAACGGGCAAGGAGGTCGAGTCGCAGTCGGCTGTCTCCGTGTGGCTCGCGAGCCTCGAGACCGAGGTTCGCACCTTTCACTGTCAGTTCACGAGAACCCACGGCAACGCGGCCTTTTCCGGCTGGCCCGAGGAACCGGCCAACGCCTACCTGCTGATCGTCGACCCGTTCAGCTTCCCCGCCGACCTGCTGCTGGACTTCATGAACGAGCGCGCGCCGCGCTCTCCCTTCATCGTGGGAGGAGTGGCAAGTGGAGGGACGGAACCAGGCGCGACCAGACTGTTCATGGATCGCAAGGTGATGGACTCGGGGGCCGTGGGCGTGGCACTGACCGGCAAAATCGAGGTCGTCGCACTCGTTTCTCAGGGATGCCGCCCCATCGGGGCGGCCCTATCTGTGACTCGCTCGGAGGGCAACGTCATCTTCGAACTGGGCGGAAAGCCCCCGGTTGAACGAGTCCAGGAGCTATACGCGTCGCTTCCCGAGCACGATCGCGAGCTTATGACTCGGGGACTGCTGGTCGGACGGGTCATCGACGAACACAAGCCGGAGTTCGAGCGCGGTGATTTTCTGGTGCGCAGCGTTATCGGCGCCGATCCCGACTCTGGTGCGATAGCCGTCGGCGAGGCGGTGGCCGTGGGACAAACGATCCAGTTTCACGTGCGCGATGAGGCCTCCGCCGACGAAGATCTGCGAGGCTCCCTGAAGGCCGCGCGCGACAAGATCGGTGACCAAAGGGTCGCTGGCGGGCTTCTGTTCACGTGCAACGGACGCGGCTCGCGGATGTTCTCCACACCCGATCACGACGCTACCCTGATCGCCTCGGAGCTCGGTAATCCTCCGATTGCAGGCTTCTTTTGCGCAGGAGAGCTAGGACCGGTAGGGGGCAAGAACTTTCTGCACGGCTTCACCGCGTCGATAGCGCTCTTCTCCGAAGGCCCGAAGACGCAGTAAGGGTCAAACAAGAGTTATCCCCGTCGAACGGAGCCGCGGTCGGCGGCGTCACATCTATGTGAAGAAACTCATCGCTCTCACCGCGGTAGGCGCCCTCGGCTTGGGGGCCTGGTTCCTGGTTCTCGTCGATCCGCCCTTCTCGCGCGAACAAGAGCAACCTCCCGGCGTCGAGCTCATGGCGATGCCGACGAAGGTGCTGCGCCGCTGCCGAGCCCTTCGATACGTGGCCGCCGTGTGCCCGCTTCGCGCTCCGCTGATTACGAGCAAGCAGGGACGTCCTCGGGTCGTTACCATCCCTGTCCGCAAATACAGGCACGACATCATCAGCATCGAATGGAGTGGCCCCTACCCCAAGCTGACCCCGAAGAACTCCCCGCCCCGTTTCGCGCACGTCGTCGCGGTCGGTGGAGAACTCGAGTTCGCCTTCCAGTTCGAATGGCCCATGAACCAGCGGCCGCGGGAGGAGCCGATCATGGACAAGCGGGTCACTCCGGTCATCCTCGGTCGTCCGTCGTGGCGTGGCGAGGACGGCATCCTGATCCTCGCCCCCTCGTTCCCGTGGGGCGGCCTCCACGGCGACCACCTCGTCTACCGATGGTCGGAGGGAACCGAGGACTACGCGCTGTCGCTACACGCGTGGCAACCGCTCGAGAAGGCAATCGCGACGCTGCGTGCACTCGTTCTGTCCGCGTGAGAGCGCCGAATTTCGGGACTCAGTGCAGACAGAACGGGGTTTAGTTCCTCGTTACGTGGATGACTCCGCACATGCCCGTGCAGTCCCCGGAGTCGAGGTTCGAGTGGCCGGGCAACGTGCAGCGGTAGCGGAAGGTGCCGCGCTTGCGGAAGCGCTTTCGCACCCGTCCGTCCACGGGGAGGTCCTTCTTGAAGCTCCAGTTGCCCCCGTAGGACTTGACGCGGTGGGCGGCGTTGGTGGTGTTCTTCCACACGATCCGGTCGCCCTTGACGATGTGGCGGAAGCTCGGGTCCCACCGGAAGCTGCCCACGGTCCCCTCGGCCCGCACCCGCTTGGTATCTCCTGCGGAGGTGGCCGGGAAGGCGAGCACGGTCGCCGCCGCCAGCGCCGCCACGGCCCCACGCCTGAGAGTCGTCGCCACCATCTCTCTCTCCTTCGCTCGCTTCGGGTCGGGCCCAGGCTAACGCCGTGTGGAGGTTAGATGAAGGGAGGCGGAAATCCGCCGGTCGGGCTCTCCACTGTCCGATACTGCTGAACCTGCACTACGGGCAAGGACGCTCGACGGGAGGCTGGGATGGAGCAGGCGGCACTGCCGGAATGGGAATCGGACCTCATCGACGAGGCGATCGAGGAGGCCGAGCGCCGGCTCGAGCGGGAGAAGGACCGGGCTCGGCGCCGGGCCGTCCAGCTCGCCCGGGAGCAGGGCTACCACCGGCTGGCCGTCGCGATCGACCGACCGCTGGCGACGCGACGGCTCCACGGCCAGCTCACCCTGTTCGACGACGACCTCACCCTCTTCGACGACACGAGCTGAAAGACCCCTTCATCACACGCACCCCGCAAGGTAGAACTGTCCGGATGCATCGGGCGGCCCTCTCGTTGTTGGTCCTGGCCTTCATGGTCGCGCCCCCCGCCGACGCCCTCGCGGGCGCCGGCTGGAAGGCGCGCATCGACGACCTGCTCGGGCGCAAGCGGATCGGCGTCGAGGTCCGGTTCGAGGGAAGGAGCATCTACGCGCGCCGCGCGACGAGGAAGAGGGTGCCGGCGTCCAACCAGAAGCTGCTGCTGGCGATGGTGCTCTTCGACGAGCTCTCGCCCGGCACGCACATTCCTCTGCGCGCGACGACCGCGGGCGGGATCACCGGAGGTGTCCTGCACGGAGACCTCTTCCTCCAGGGCCGGGGCGACCCGGCGGTGACCAACGGCGGTCCGTGGTCGCGCTCGCTCCCCTTTAAGCCGACCGGGCTGTGGCGACTCGCGAGCCGCATCAACAACGCAGGGATCGACAGGATCGAAGGACACGTCGTCGGAAGCACCGGCTACTTCGCGCGCGACTGGTTCGCGCCGGGATGGAAGTCCTACTTCGACGAGCAGGAGGTTCCGCTTCCGACC
>JBOGWZ010000113.1:0-5547 GCA_050694075.1 Actinomycetota bacterium
GCCCCGCCTCCATACGAACGCGCGCTCCTCGTCGGAGCCGCGCGCGTAGCGCCGGTGGATCTGACCCGACCGCCGGTACCCGGCCCGCAAGAGCTCGGTATCGGAGATCTGCACGAATCGGTACGCGAATCCCTCTTCGCCGACGTCCACCAACGCGTAGCCGAAGGGATAGTCGCGGGGGATGCCGACCTCATGGGCCGGAACGCCGTCGAAGTCGCGGGTGCGCGCGTTGCGATGGGTGTGCCCGGCGAACACCCCCCATACGTTGCCCGAGTCGCAGGTTGCATGGAGCCTGCCCGTGTCGACATCGCGCAGGCCGAACAGCACCGGGGGGAACCCCGTGTAGGGCTGCGGGGGATGGTGAAGGAAGACAAAAGCCGGTGGCGCGCCGGGGGCCGCCACCTCGGCCAGCAGGTCGTGCTGTGGGGCGGTGAGCGACCCCCGCACGATCGCCCCGCCCGGTCCCTCGACGAACGTCCCCGTGACGAGGTCGAAGGGGGCGAACGGCGACGCCCCGTGCTCCGCCGAGTCGAGCACGCAGAACCGGAACCCCTTGTGCTCGAGCAGGACTCCGTCCGGCTCACGTCCGAAAGACGCCGCATAGAACTCGCGACCGACGAGCCGCTCCTCCTTGACCGAAAAGACGTCATGGTTGCCTATCATGGTGACGTAGGGCATCTGCAGCTCCGTTAGCACCTGAGCGGCCAGCTCGTACTCGTCGCGGTCCCCGTGGTCGGTGAGATCCCCGAGTTGGACGACCAGCTCGGCTCCGGAGGCGTTGAGGTCGGCGATCGCGGCGCGCGCCGTGGGCTCGCCCGCGGACGAGCCGAAGTGCAGGTCTCCGAGGATCCCGAAGCGGAACCGGAGAGCCCCTGGCGGGGCGAGGTCGGGCGCGTCGAGCGGCTCGAACGGAGGGGGCGCCGGCAGCTCCGACGGGAAAGTGGCCTCGGCCTTGTCCTGCGCGCCGAGCGAGCTCAGCTCGTCGATCCCCTCCACGAACGGGCCGGCATGCGACTCGACCCAGTCGGCCAGGCGCATCGTGAAGAGGTCGCCCAGTGGGACCTCGCCGGGTGCCGCACCGGCGAGCGAGCGCATCCAGGAGCAGTGGGGGCCGACGAGCTCGCGATCCGGCTTCCCCCCGCGCGCCTCGAGGGAGCCCTCAACCACCTCCGCGCGGCGTCGCGCTCGCTGCTCCCAGGCGTCGAAGCGAGCCTCCGTGCTTGACCAGCCGGCGTAGAGCTCGGCCCGGGCGGCTTCCACGATCCACGCCGAGCGCAGAAGGTCACCAACGAGATCGTCGGCGAGGGTCTCGTCCATAGGACGGTCGAGGATAAGCCTTGCACTCGCCCCTCTCGATAGAAAGAATGGAGTCACTTCCCCGCAGTCCCGCGGCCTTGCCGCGCGCCCGAAAGGAGGGGGCCGGGGGGAACCAGTGAGGCGCCTTGGCGCCGGGGTTCCCCCGGAGAACCTTTAAAGAAGGGGGACGAGGAACACGTGAGCATCGCCCAACGGATCAGCGACCTTCAGAGACCGACCGACTGGGACCGCTACTTCCTGAACATCGCGGGGGAGACGGCCACTCGCTCGAACTGCATCCGGCGCCGGCACGGCTCGGTCATCGTCAAGGACAGAAGGATCCGCTCCACCGGCTACAACGGTCCGCCCTCCGGTCATCCCCACTGCGACGAGGGAGCGTGTCCGCGCGCGCAGTCGGAGCAGCCGAGCGGATGGGACTACGACTCGTGCATCGCGATCCACGCCGAGGCCAACGCGATCCTGTTCTCGTCCCCGGAGGAGCGGGAGGGGGCAAGCATCTACATCACGGGCATGCCGTGTTTCACGTGCTCCAAGCTGATCGCGAACTCCGGGATCTCCGAGGTCGTGGCCGAGGGCGCGCCCTACGAAGGTTGGGAGCGGGTGCGAGCCTTCCTGCTCGACTGCGGCGTGCGCGTCCGTCTGCTGTAGAGACGTCCTCTAAGGGGCGGCGCGGCTCGCTTCCACCAGGATCGCGAGACGGGTTCGGTGGGTGCTGCCGCGGTCGAGCCCTGCTCGAGCCATCGCGCGCAGGAGATCGCGCTCCGATCGCAGGATCGCCGGAAGCCTCTCGCCGAACGACGGAGGAAGCGCTCCGGAAACGGGAATCCCGACCACCGATGCAAACAACTTTCCGTCGGGGGCCAGCACCCGCGCGAGCTCGGCAAGCGTCTGCTCCAGTCCTGGGATCACCTGCAGTCCGTTGGAGCACAGGACGGACCCAAACGCGCCGGTTCTGAAGGGAAGGCGATGCGCGTCGGCGCGCACGATCGCCAGGTTGTGCAGGTTGTGCTGGCGCGCGACCCGCCGCGCGCGACGGACCATGCCCTCGGCGAGGTCGACCCCGACCACCAGCCCCTCGTGGCGCCGCGCGACCTCTAGCGTGAAGTAGCCGGTGCCCACCGGCATGTCGAGGACCGGGCCGCCCGCGGCGGCCGCGACGGCGCCGCGTCCCTGGTCCGCGACCGCCTCGTTGAGGCTTCCTCCCAGCAGCCTGAACGTCCCTCTGACGACGATCGGCTCGTAGACACGCTCGGCCGCGACGGAGTAGATGCTCCCGATGAGCCGTCTGAAGTTGTCGGCCGCGCCCATCAGGTGGCCGGGACAAGGTCGTCGTAGCGGCACTCGGACGGATCCTTGTCGTCACGGAGGTGCTTGAACGAAGGCGCGCGCAGCCGCGACGCCGACGTCAGCTCCCTGAACTCGACCACCGCTACGAGCTCCGGTCTGACCCAGTTCGCGGCGCGGATCTGTTTACCGAAGCGCGACGCCGGCAGCGTTCTCGGGTCCTCGGTGAACGGGCACTCATCGGTCTCGAGCTTTCGAAGCTCGGGCATCAGCTCCTGGAGCGTCTTGTCCGAGTAGCCGGTGCCGACCGCTCCGAGGAATCGGAGCCCCTCCTCGTCGTAGGCGCCGACCAGCAGCGAGCCGAAGCTCGAGGCGCGCCCTCCCTCGCCGCGGGTCCAGCCGCCCACCACGACATCGGCCTCGTGGACGACCTTGATCTTGAGCCAGTGCTTCACGCGCTTGCCGGTGGTGTAGGGGCTGCCGAGTTTCTTGGCGACGATGCCCTCGAGCGCGCGAGCGCGCGCCGCTTGCGCCAGGGTCATTCCCTCCCCCCGGACCGCGGGGGAGACCTGCACGCGCGGTGATGGAACTACGACCTTCTCGAGAAGGTCCCTGCGCTCCTCGATCGAAAACGGCGTGAGATCGCGGCCGTCGAGATAGAGGAGGTCGAATGCGATGTAAGCGACGGGGATCGACTTCGTCGCTCGTTCGACGTCGCGCGGGTTGACGAGATTGATCCGGCTCTGCAGCTTTTCGAAAGAGGGTCGCCCGTCTTCGAAGGCGACGATCTCTCCGTCGAGGATCGCGTCCAGGCATACGAGGCGGTCGTGAAGGCCGGCGAGCTCGGGATATCCAGCACTGATGTCCCGCCGATTACGAGAAAGGATCTTCGTCTCCTCCGTGCATACGGCAAGAGCGCGGACGCCATCCCACTTGAACTCGAACAGGTATGAGTCGTCGTCGAAGGCATCGCGAACGAGTGTGGCCAGCATGGGTGCGGGATCGGGTGGGGGCTCGGGGGGAGGCCTCTGGTCCTTGCTCAGCAGCGCGAGCCACTCGTCCTTGCCCTCCTCGCTTCGGGTCCGGTTGAGGTGGTAGACGCCGCGGAGTCGGTCGCCCTTCAGGCGGAACGAGAGCTTGCCGACGTCCTGCTCCAGCAACTCGTAGGTGCCGGAGTCGAAGATGCGCACCTCGCCGGCCCCGTACTCGCCCTCGGGGATCGTTCCCTCGAAGCTTCCGTAGTCGACCGGGTGGTCCTCGACGTGGACGGCGAGATGAGGTTCGCCCTTGTGGCGGGGGAGGCCGCGCGGGACCGCCCACGACACCAGCACCGGCACGTCGCCATTGAGCATCTCGAGGCGTAGGTCGTGATGCAGCCGGCGCGCATAATGCTGCTGGATGACGAAGTGCTCCCCCGACGGCGCTCTACCAGGGTCGACGTTGCCCTCGACCTGCGGGGGAGGCTCGGGTGTCTTCTCGAAGGCGCGCTTGGCCGCGTAGTCCTTTGCCATCGCTCTGGCATAGTAATCAGCCGTCAGCCTTCCCCTCAGCGGAGGAGCGAACATGACACGGCCACGCGCCGGCATTCCCCGAGAGGCGCCGGAGCTGGAGATGCTTGCAGCCTTCCTCGACTGGCTTCGGGAGTCGATGGTCCACAAGGTGGAAGGGCTTTCGGAAGAAGACGCCCGGCGGAAACTCGTGCCGTCGAGCACGACGCCGATCGGCCTGCTGAAGCACCTGGCCTATGTAGAGCGGTGGTGGTTCCAACACCATTTCGCCGGTCGCGACGTCGAGCTCGGCCCGGAGGACGACAGTGATTTCGTCGCGGAGCGGGACGAGACCCTCGATCGGATCATCGGGTTCTACCGGTCCGAGTGCAACGAGAGCCGGGCCGTCATCGCGGGGGCATCTCCCGAGGACCACGCCAAGAGCGCCGACCGGAGCGATCACACGCTGCGATGGATCATGGTCCACATGATCGAGGAGACCGCCCGCCACGCCGGCCACGCGGACATACTGCGCGAGCAGATCGACGGCTCGACGGGGGAGTAGGGCGTGCTGGAAGGAGAAAAGGTCATCCTGCGTCCGGTCGAGGACGACGATCTCGAGACTTTGTACGAGTTCGACTCGGATCTAGAGGTGCACGCGCTTGCCGACGACGAGCCCTGGGCGCCCAAGTCGCGCGAGGACTGGGAGGAAGAGTTCAGAAGCATGCTCAAGAAGACCGACGAGAACGCGATCTTCGCGATCGAGGCGGACGGTGCTCTGATCGGGTCCTGCTCGCTCGAGAATTTTGACTACACCGCCCGCATCTGCGAGCTCGGCATCGTGATCGGAGACCGGGACTTCTGGGGCAAGGGCTTCGGGCGCGACGCGGTCGGTCTGCTGCTCGAGTACGCGTTCGACGAGCTGAATATGAACAAGGTTTACCTCACGGTGCGTTCGGACAACGAGCGCGCGATCCGCTCGTACGAAGCGTGTGGGTTCGAGCGTGAGGGCCTGTTGCGTCAGCACATGTGGACGGACGGCGACTATCGGGACCTCGTGGCTATGGGGGTGCTGCGTCGCGACCGGGCAAAGGAGGGGGCAGGGGGGAACCAGTGAGGCGCCTTGGCGCCGGGGTTCCCCCGGAGAAAGGGGTCGCGGCTAACTTGTCTGCCGCGCCAGCCATGCGGCGAGGCCGATGCCTCCGTAGGGATCGTCCGCCGGTATCCCCTCGTGTTTGGCGAACGCGAAGCAGTCGCGTTCGGCCCCCTCCGAGAGGAGGAGGTCTCGCCACGCGGCCCGGGCGTCTTCCGAGTAGCGATCGGTGCGCAGCCTGACGTACCCGATCGGTCCTGGGGGGAGGGAGGGCGGCGTGCCCCCCTCCGTTTCCGACACGCACACCGTCCCCCCGGCAGCGGCGATGCGGTCGAAGATCTCGGGGGCCGTCCAGGACTCGTGACG
>JBOGWZ010000114.1:0-5498 GCA_050694075.1 Actinomycetota bacterium
GAGGAACTGCCGCGCTTCCCCGCGGTCTATATGGACGTCGCCGTGATCGTCGAAGACTCCATCTCCGCGGCTCGGGTGCGCGAGGTCGTGCGGCGCTCGGGATCGCCCGAGGTGGTCTCCGCCAGGTTGTTCGACCTCTACTCGGGCGAGCAGGTGTCCGGGGGGCGCAAGAGCCTGGCGTTCGCGCTGGAGCTGCGCCACCCGGAGAGGACGCTCACCGACGAGGAGGCCGCGGGGGTTCGTGACCGGATAGTCCGTGCGCTGCGCGATGAGCTCGGCGCCGAATTGCGCGGCTGAGACGTTGTCGGATCGCGATTTCCTGTCGATGGACGATCTCTCGGGTGAGGAGCTCGCGGAGTTGCTCGAGCAGGCGGACATCGCGAAGGCGCGCCCCGAGGCGTGGAGCTCGAGGATCGAGGGCGCGCAGGTGGGGCTGATCTTCGAGAAGCCGTCGACGCGCACGCGCGTGTCCTTCGAGGTTGCGGTCACCTCCATGGGGGCCCACGCGGTCGTTCTCCGAAGCGACGAGCTCCAGCTCGGTCGCGGCGAGCCCATCGAGGATACCGGGCGCGTTCTGTCCCGCTACGTCGACGCGATCGCGGTGCGGACGTTCGGACAGGATCGTCTCGAGCGGTTGGCGGAGGCGTCCTCGGTGCCCGTGGTCAACGCGCTCAGCGACTTCGAGCATCCCTGTCAGTGCCTCGCCGACCTCATGACGATCCGGGAGAAGAAGGGGACGCTTGCCGGCGTCGCGCTCGGTTACGTCGGGGACGGGAACAACGTGGCGCACTCCCTGATGTTCGGAGGAGCGAAGAGCGGGATGGACGTGCGCGTGGCGACTCCAGCAGGGTACGAGCCGTTCCCTCAGGTGACGGAGCGGGCACGGGATCTGGCCACCCAGGCCGGCGGGAGCCTTTCCGTTGGCAACGTCGTCGCGGAGGCAGCATCGGGGGCCGACGTGCTCTACACCGACGTGTGGTCGAGCATGGGCCAGGAGCAAGAGGCCGGCCAGCGACGCGAGACGTTCGCTCGCTACCGGCTCGACCAAGACGTGGTCGATCTGGGCGGCGACGAAGTGATCGTCATGCACTGTCTCCCCGCGCACAGGGGCGAGGAGATCACGGCCGACATCATCGACGGACCCCGGTCGGTGGTGTGGGACCAGGCAGAGAATCGCCTGCACGTGCAGAAGGCGTTGCTGGCGTGGCTACTGAGCTAGTCGGGCCCGGTGTCGTCGGGACGCTGCGGCGTCTTGCCAAGCCCTTCTATGCGCGCGATGCACTGGCCGTCGCGCGCGACCTGATCGGCTGCGTATTCGTCCACGATCGGCCTGCCGGCCGGGTCGCGCTCCGGCTCGTAGAGACCGAGGCCTATCGCGGTCCGCTAGACCCCGGCTCTCACGGTTACCGGGGGCCGACGCCACGCACGCGCACGATGTACGGACCCCCCGGACGGCTGTACGTGTACTTCACCTACGGCATGCACTGGTGCGCCAACGTCGTCTGCGCCCAGGAGGGCGTGTGCGAGGCCGTGCTTCTGCGCGCAGGGGAGCCCGTGATCGGCCTCGACGCGATGCGGAGGCTGCGACCCGCCATCAGGGACGAGCGCCTGCTGGCCGCGGGGCCCGCCCGACTCACCCAGGCGATGGGCATCGGTCACCGGCACGATGGGGCGTCGCTGCTCCGGGGAGGCAGGTTCTTCGTCGCGGAGGACGAGCACAGCCCCGCCTACCGGGCGCGCGAGATCGCACAGACGGTGCGGGTCGGTCTCGCGGCGGGCCGAGGTGACGACCTACCGTGGCGCTTCGTGATCCCCGGTCACCCCTACGCGTCTCGCCGCGTCTAGGTCAATCCGGATTCACCCAGATGGTTACGGTCTTGCCCTTCTCGTAGTTGGTTCCGCTGGCCGGCGACTGCTTCCACACGCGGCCCCTGTTCTTGTTGGCCTGCCTGCGGTTCGACTCCCGCTGCACGATCACCGCGACCTCGTAGCCGTGGTCCTCGAGGATCGCCTCCGCATCTGCGCGCGTGTGACCGAGCACGCTGGGGACCTCTCCTGTCTCGGGCCCGCCCTTCGGGCTAACCGAAACCTCGATCACGACGGTGGAGCCCGTGGGGGCATTCGTGCCCCCCGGCGGGTTCTGACCGACCACGCGGCCGGGCGGATAGGTCGTGGTCTCCGTCTTGACCTGTTCGACGACGAAGCCCTCGCCCTCGAGAACCCGAACGGCATCGCCCACGGGGAAGCCGAACACGCCGGGGACCTTGACGGCGTCGCCTCGGACGCGGCAAGACTCCTCGGGAACCGCGCCGGCCGGATACGTCGCTTCCTGCCGGTATTGCGGCGGCGTGAAGCGGCTGGCGAGACAGTTCGTGCGGGTATCGATCGTGACGCTCACGAGCTCGATCCCAGGTGACGTGAACGAGCTCGCGGGCACGCCCGACAGCGCGTCGAACATGAAGAGCTGCCAGATCTGAGCGGGCCACGAACCTCCGGTGACGCTGATGCGTGTCGGGCGACACGAGAAGGTGTCGAAACAGGAGGTCTTCATCTCGATGGAGCGTTCGGGGTAGCCGGTCCATACCGCCGCGGCGAGGTCCGGCGTGTAACCGGCGAACCACGCGTCGCGGTACTCCTGGGCGGTTCCAGTCTTTCCCGCCACCGGACGTCCGATCGCGGCCCCCGATCCCGTGCCGCGTTGGATCACTTGCTCGAGCGCGGTGGTGGTGAGGTATGCGACCGCGGGTTCAAGCACCTGTTCGGCCGGGGGATGGGACCGGTACAGCAGGCGGCCGCCCGCGTCCTCGATCCTGCGTATCGCAACGGGGGGATGGTGCACCCCGTTGGTCGCGAACGTCCCGTAGGCGGATGCCATGCCGAGCGCGTTGACGGGATTCGCTCCCAGCACGGCTGAGTTCACGGCCGCAAGCTCGGTGTTGATCCCCATCGCGTCGGCCAGTGCGACGACGTCGTCGGCCCCGACCTCGAGGATGAGCTGAGCGAACACGACGTTCACGCTCCACACCGTGCCCTCGAGGAGCGTCATGTTTCCGCCAAACTCACTCTCGGCGTAGTTGCAGACGTGCCAGTTGCCGTCGGCGTCGGCTCCCGCGAAGTCCAGGCACGCGGGGGCCTTGAACGTCTTCGCGAGCGGGATACCCTCCTCGATCGCGGCGGCGAGAGCGAACGGCTTGAACGCGGACCCGGCCTGCCTGCCGGTCCCCGGAGCACGCTTGTCGCACCGCTTCCTGTCGGGGACCTTCACGCAGCCGAGACCCGGCTCGGCCGCGATCGCGAGGTTCAGCTTTGCAAAGCGGTCCTCCTTACGAGGCGCGAACCAGTCGCGGCCCCCGACCATCGCGCGCACGTAGCCGGTGTCGGGCTCCACCGCCACGAGGGCGGCGTGCGGGTCGGCGGCGTAGGGGAGGACGGTTCTCACCGCCCTCTCGGCAGCGGCCTGCGCCGCGAGGTCGACGGTGGTGTAGACGCGCAGTCCCCCCTGGAACAACGCGCGCTCGCGTTGCGCCGGCGTCTTTCCGATCTTTCGGAACACGCCGTCGGGGTCGTACTTGATCAGGCGCTGGACGTAGTCGATGAAGTACGGGGCGGGGTAGCGGTCCTTCACCGCGGCACCCCGCAGCCCCAGCTTCTTGGCCTTGGCGCGTCCCGCTTCCTCGGGCTCGGCCCACCCGAGCTCGACCATCTTGTCGAGCACGAGGTCGCGGCGGGACACCGCCGCCTCGCGGTTGGTGTACGGGTCGTAGAGCGCGGGGGCGCGGATCAGCCCGGCCAGCAGCGCGGCCTCCGACAGGTTCAGCCTCCTCGCGGGCTTGCCGAAGAAGGTCTTGGCCGCGGCCTGGAGCCCGTAGGCCCCCTGGCCGAAGTACACGGTGTTGAGATAGCGAAGGAGGATCTCCTCCTTCGTGAACTTCTTCTCGAGCTGGCGGGCGAGGGCGGCCTCCTGGATCTTGCGCTCGAGCGTCTTGGCCGCGGTCTCGCCGGGGGCGATGATCACGTTCTTCACGTACTGCTGGGTGATCGTGGAGCCGCCCTCCTGGATCTCACCGGCGGAGACGTTCTCGACGGCGGCCCGGAGGATCGCCCTGAGGTCGATCCCTTCGTGCTGGTAGAAGCGCTCGTCCTCGATCGCGATCACCGCCCTCTGGACGCGCTCGGGGACCCGGTCGAGGTCGGTGATCAACGTGCGGTTCTCCTCGCCGTGAAGCGTGGTCATCAGCCTGTCGTTGTGATCGAAGATCATCGAGGACTGCGCGAGCCTGAGCTGAAGATCCTTGTCGGACAGCGTCGGAAGGTCCTCGAGCTGGGCGCAGGCGGCCGCGAACAGCGCCAGGACGACGCAGACTGCGACGGGGGTCAAGCGGCGGGTGCGGTGGCGCATGAACGAAACCCAGTCTATCGGGTCACCCGTTTAGGAGGTGGCATAGCATCCGACCGAATGAACGCGAAGCAGCAGCTAGAGACGCTCATGCGGGCCACCGAGAACGTCGAGAAGCCTGAGGAACTGGCCGAGCGTTTGGCGTCGGGGAGAGCGTTGCGGATCAAACTCGGAGTGGATCCCACCGCGCGCGACGTCACGCTCGGGTGGGCCGTGCCGCTGAGGAAGTTGCGCCAGTTCCAGGACCTCGGGCACACGGCCGTGCTCATAGTCGGCGACTTCACGGCGCGCATAGGGGACCCTTCGGGCAAATCGGAGACCCGCCGACAGCTCACGGAAGAGGAGGTGCGCTCCAACGCCGAGGCGTGCCTCGCCCAGCTCCTCGACATCCTGTCCGAGGACAACCTCGAGGTCCGCTACAACTCCGAGTGGCTACAGCCCCTCGATCTCGCCGACATCCTGCGCCTCACCTCCCACTACACGGTCGCCGGGATGCTCGAGCGTGACGACTTCACCAAGCGCTACAAGGAGCAGCGTCCGATCTCGATGGTCGAGTTCATGTACCCGCTGATGCAGGCCTACGACTCGGTCGCGATCGAGGCCGACGTCGAGCTCGGCGGTTCGGATCAGTACTTCAACCTGCTCGTCGGCCGGAACATCCAGAGGGCGTACGGGCAGGCTCCCCAGATCTGTCTGACGATGCCGCTGCTCGTCGGGACGGATGGCGTGCAGAAGATGTCACAGAGTCTCAACAACTACGTCGGGATCCGCGAGGTCCCCGAGGAGATGTTCGGAAAGCTGATGAGCATCCCCGATCATCTCGTCGTGTCCTACGCGCGACTGGCCACCGACCTGTCCGACGACGAGATCGCCGAGCTCGACGCTGCGGTCAAGGGCGGGGGCGGGGCCGCCGGCGACGCGAAGCGGGCCGTCGCGCGCGCGGTCGTCGCGATCTATCACGGTGACGACGCGGCACGGGGGGCCGAGAGCGACTTCGACCGTCGCTTCCGACATCGAGAGATTCCCGAGCAGATACCAGAGGCGGAGATCCCGAAGGACGCGATCGACGGACAGAACGTCTATCTCCCGCGCGTTCTCGCTC
>JBOGWZ010000115.1:0-5475 GCA_050694075.1 Actinomycetota bacterium
GTCGTGTACTGCTCAGGTACCCGGAAGCGCGGCTGACGGGGATCGATGTGAGCGAGGAAATGCTTGCGGCGGCGAGGCGAGCTCTTCCGCCCGAGAGCGTCGACCAACTCTTAGTTCAAGAGATGCAGGATCCCCTTCCTGAAGGTCCTTTCGATCTCGTGATCTCGGCGCTGACCATCCACCACCTCGATGCATCGGGCAAGGCCGACCTGTTTCAGAGGCTCGCTCGTGTTGTGCGACGCGGAGGGCGATTCGTGATGGCGGATGTGATCGTTCCCACAGATCCCAAGGACGCCCTCACTCCCCTATCGCCGGACTACGACATGCCCTCCCCGATCAACGACCTTCTTCGTTGGTTGCGGGAAGCAGGTTTTGATCCTCGCATCGTTTGGTCTTTCAAAGACCTCGCGGTCATCAGCAGCAATCTTGTCTAGATCGCGACGCGTGGCCCGGTGGGTCAGACCATGTACTGGTCGTGGCGAGCCCATAGCTCGGTCCACTCTTCGTCGCTGAGCTGTCGCCCGGATTCGATGATCTCCGCCAGCTCCTCGAAGTAGCGTTCTCTTGGCGGCCCCGGGGCGAACAGGATGAGCATCGACGCTGCCCCTTTAGGGTTGCGGAAACCATGCACCCCGCCTTCCGGTACGTAGATGAAGTCTCCGGGAGAAGCCTCCGCCCATTTAGTACCGTCGTACAGCTCCACGGTGCCGGCGAGTACATAGAACGACTCCGAGAAAGTGCGGTGGAAGTGCGGGCCCGCGCCGCCGCTCGGCTCGCGCATGTCCCAGTGAAACAACCCGTACCGTCCGTCGGTAAGGGATCCGGGCGCCACGAATCGCGCCGCAGTGGAGCCCACCATCAGCGGAGCCACCGCGTCCATTGGACCGCGCTGGCCTCGCCGGTTGTCCCCAGGTACGACATGACACCTCCTCCCGCGCAGGTTAGGTGAACTGTAGAGCGCAGAGGGACTGGAGACTTCCAGAGCCAGTCAATCCAAAGCAGCAATGAAGATGGCTGGCGGAGGTCTGAGACCCCCGCCAGCCAGAACTCTCAGGCGACCGAGGGAACGCGACGACGGAAGAGGACGAGCCCGAGCCCCGCTCCGAGAAGGAACGCCGCCACCAGCGCCGAACCGATGATGATCTCGTCGTTCCGGTCCGAAGACGACTCTTCCACCGTGGAGGTCGCCACAGCGGGAGCCGGATCGTAGCCCTCACGAACCGAGGCCCACGAGAGAGCCTGTTCCGGCTGGCTTGCCGGGGCGGCCTCACGCACGTGAGCAAGCGTCGGGTACTCAAAGCCGCTGATACCAGGCGCCGATTCGCGCGCCTCAGTAAAGAAGCTGATTAGGGGCTCTTTCTCTGGCGCGGCCTGCGCCTCTCTCGCGGCGGTAAAGAGAGGGCCTTGGACCGCCGCATCGCGTTGCGGTCCCTCTCTCGCCTCTGTCCACGTGCGATAGCTGGACGCAGCGGCGGGAAGACTCCAGCCCGCGACGACCGCGACCGCTAGGGCAGTGGCCTTGAAGACTGCCGGGATCCTCATAGGACGCCTCCTTCCTTCCGCCCCGCTGCTCTCTTCAAGCAGCGCTGGGCTCTAGGAGCACGCTAGAGAGGAGGGAGGCCGCGCACATCGGGGAAACTACGGAAGCCGGTACGTATCTGAAGCGCTGCCGCGGCCTACGTACCCTCTTGGAGGAGGCCCTCGCGAACGGCCCAGCCGGCCACCTGGGTACGTGACGTGTAGCCGAGCTTGATGAGGATGTGCTGGACGTGGGTCTCGATCGTCCTCTCCGACAGGTACAGCTTCTCTGCGATCTGCCTGTTCGACAGGCCCTCCGCGACCAGCGCTGCGACCTCACGCTCCCGTGTGGTCAGCGCCGTTCCGTTGGCTGAGACCCGGGGGCGTCGAGGGCGAACGCCGAGCTTCGCCAGGAGCCCTGTTACCCGCTCGCCGACCACGCTCATGCCGATCTCTTCACACACCTCGAGCGCGATCTTCAGAAGATCGACGGCTCGGTCGCGATCCTCCACCCGGCCCCGCTCGGTGAGCATCGCGGCGTAGTCGTAGCGGGTGTGAACGCTCCACGTCCGAGCCCCCATTCGCTCGTTCATATCGAGGGCAGCCTCGAAGTGACGGCCCGCCTCCTTCCAACGCCCCAACCTCGCGGCGAGGATCCCCAGGTAGCGCGCGACCGAACCGGTACTGATGTAGTCGGCCGTCGCGCCGTTGCGGTCGGCGTAAGGGTGCGTCAGGCCGTACAAAGTCCCGGCGTCCTCCTGCCTGTCGCCGAGTAGATCGGCGACCTCTGCCAGGATGCTCATGCTGAACAGCCACTCGTTGGTAGTAGGCAGCGCCGCGAAGCGATCCGCGGCAAGCCCCTCGAATATCCTGCGGGCTTCCGAGCTCCGGCCGAGTTCGGCAAGGAGGTACGCGAGCATGCAGCGGAACATCGGACGGGCCGGGTACTCCTCCGCCGAACGCCTCATGAGAGGTTCAAGTTCCTCGAGGCCACCTCGTTCCCTGGCGAGACTGAACAGCTGGATCCGATGGGAGAGGAGGGAGTCGCTGCTCTGTGCTCGTTCCCCGAGGGCGAGGGCGGTCTCGATGAGCTCGTCCGCATCGTCGAAGCGACCCTCGAACAGTGCCAGAGTGGCTCGGGTCACGGCCGCGAGCCAGAGTTGAGGGGTCTGTCTCAGTTCTCTTGCGCGCGCTTCAATCACCTCGAGCTCCACGGTGACCGCGCCGACATCCCCGAGCTCGAAGAGCGCCATCAGCCGGTAGTAGCGCCCCTGGATCGCCTTCTCTCCGTCGTCGAGCCCCTCGGCAACGCGCACGAGCTCCGTGGCAAGTTCGATGCGTTCCTGTGGGTTCTCCGGCCACAGAAGCGTTGCGCATCGACCGTCCAACGCGTACGCGAGCGTGGCCGGGTCTCCGATCCTCCTGGCCATGTCGAGAGCCGACCGGCTCAGCGACGTCCGGGGCTCACGTGAGTGTTGGTCCCTCAGTGCTCCGGCCAGCCGGGCCATTACCCTAACGAGCAGAGGGCCCTCCTTGGCCTCCAGAGCGGCCAGCGCCCTCTCGAGGAGCGAGACGATGTGCCTGTCGCTCCCGGCGCGCGACCAGACGAACCTTCCGCCGTAGCCGAGTGCGGCGCGCGACAGAAGGTCGGCCGCGGACAATGCCTCTGCAATCTCGGCTGCGCGCAGGAACGTCTGTTTGGAAGCGATCTCGTCGCCCGCGCGCGCCTGCGCGTCTCCGAGCGCGAGAAGCGTCTCGCACCGACTCGTCGCGTCTCCTGTATCCCCAAGATCTAGTGCGTCCAAGGTCATCTCGTACAGCCGTACCGCCTCCTCGTAGGCGAGCAGGGACACCGCTCGCGCCGCACCGCGTTCCGAGTAGTCGGCCGCCTTAGCCGCCACGCCGGTCGGTGCCGCCTCGAAGAAGTGGTGCGCGAGTTCCGCAAGGTGGGGCTCCGGGTCATGTGAGTAGAGCGCTTCGAGAACCTCGCCGACCGTACGATGCAGTCGCAGTCGCTCCGCAGCCGTAATGTCTTCGTACATGGTGTCGCGGATCAGCGAGTGCCCGAACCGAAGGCGCCCGCCAGATCCAGGCGCTTCGATGATCACCTTCGCCGCGACGGCGTCCTGGAGGGACTCGAGCACGTCCTCGGCGGGACGATCGGCGACACGCGTCAGCGCTTCCAGGCTGAACTCACGGCCCAGGACCGAGGCCAGGGTCAGCAGCCTCCTGCAATCCCCCGACAGGCGTTCGAGGCGGCGACCGATGACTTCTCGTACGCCGGGGGGGATGCCCCAACGGCCGGGGTCCACCTCGTCCGTCACGCGACCCTCAGACGCGAGCAACCGCCCCAACTCCCCCACGAAAAGCGGATTGCCCTCCGTCTCCCTATGAATCGCCGAGACCAGTTCGTCAGAGGGCTTGATCCCGGCGATCGCTTCGATGAACCGGGCGACATCCGCTTCGTTCAGTCCCGCGAGCGCCAGCCGCGTCGTTCCCTGCGCGCGGGCGATCTCCGGCAAAGCGACGACCAGTTGATGATCCTTGGTGACTTCCACGTCCCGATATGTGCCAAGGATGAGCATCCGGCTCTCGCTGATGTCGCCTGCCACGAACTGCAGAAGCAGAAGCGAGGGTGCATCGGCAGCGTGGAGGTCCTCCAAAATCAACACCAATGGTTGAGTGACCGAAGTCCTCTTCAGGAACCCATTGAGAGCGTCGAACAGTCTGAACCGAGCGGCTTCAGGAGGCGACGGAGGGAGCTCAGAGAGGTTGGGCAGGCGCTCCCGAAGCTCAGGCAGCATCTGAGCGAGATCCGGGCCTCCTCCGGCAACCCGCGTTCTCAGCTCATCGGGGTCAAGATCCGTTAGGAGTCCACGTATGGATTGAATCCACGGCCAATATGCCGGAGCTCCTCCCGCCTCCCAGCAGCGGCCCCACAGCACGAGCGCGCCCTCCCCCATGGCCATGGCGGCGAATTCGTCGGCGAGCCGAGTCTTGCCGATCCCCGGCTCTCCCCCCAGTAGGAAGAGCTTCCCTCGCCCCGAGACTGCATCACCGAAACCGGCGAGCAAGGCCTTCATCTCCGACTCGCGGCCCACGAAGACGTGCCGAGCCTCGCTGGTGACCACCCGGCCGTCTCGAGTCCGCTCCTCGCCAGAACGGTCCCGTGGAGTCTGCACCTTGCCTCCTCTTCGGGCAGCCTAGCGGGACAGGTCCACAGACGAGAAGCCGCGGTGATGGATGAAGGCGGCGTTGCTAGAGCGCGGGCCTGCAGCTCTTTCTAAATCCGACGGCGATCCATTACTGTCCCACTCCGTCGCTAGTCTGCGGGGGTGAAGAAGTTCAAGTTCGATCCTCACGCCCGTAGACAGATGCGGAAAAGACGCATCACCGAATCGGAGGTGGAGGAGTCCGTGAGTGGCTCAGACTCGACTGGCCGGGAAGGCGGCATCCAGTTCATGGTGAAACTCTTTGGAGGCGAGGACGAACAGCGGGCGGGCGCAATCTCAAGGTGTTGTCGCAAAAAGCCGACGAAAGTTACATAATTACGGTTGCTGACGTAGAGAGCAGCACTTAGGAGCAATGAGCTGATGGGACCGATAAACCCAACGTACGAGTACGACCCGAGCGCCGACGCGCTGGTGATTAAGCTTCGCCCGGAGAGCGAGATAGCGCGAACGGTAGAAGTGAATGACTCACGTTTTGTGGACGTGAACGCCGACGGCGACGTAGTCGAGATTGAGATTCTGTGGGCATCTGGCGGGGTTCAGGTCGAGGACTTGATCGACCGCTTCCAGCTTTGGGACTTCAAACCATTTCTGCAAGAAGTCTCAGCTCAACAGTTCCGGCCCAGATCATTTGCCTAGCCAGATCAACTGGAAGGTCTGGTTCTAGATCCCCAATGCGGAAGTCTGCTGATCCCGCGCTCCAACATCTCATTGGCAATCCGATGAC
>JBOGWZ010000116.1:0-5440 GCA_050694075.1 Actinomycetota bacterium
GCCAACGTGGTGCTCGAAGCCGGGGAGTCGTCGCTCGAGGAGCTGATCGCCGGGGTCGAGGACGGGCTTCTCGTCACCCGCTTCCACTACGTCAACATCCTCGACCGGCCCGCGACACTGCTGACCGGCATGACGCGCGACGGGACCTTTCGAATCCGCGGCGGGGAGCCGGCCGAGCCGGTCCACAACCTGCGCTTCACCCAGAGTGTCCTCGACGCCCTCGCGTCGGTGGTCGGGATCTCGTCCGAGCCGCCCGCGTTCGCGCCCGAATTTGGGGCGTTCGGCTCGACGGTCGCCCCCGCTCTGCGGATCGGGGAGTTCCGCTTCACCTCCCGAACCACCCACTAGATGCCGAGTTGCATCTCAGCCACCCATGCGGTGGCTCACGTGCAACTCGGCGGGGGGGAGTGACGATGCACGAGGCGTGGCACGTATTCGTGCTCGCCACGACCCTGCTGGGGGCTACCGGGCTCGCCCTGGTTCTGCTCGCCCCGCTCTTGTTCGAGGACCCACCCCCCGGGCTGACCCGGGCCCGGCCGCTGCTCCTCGCCCTGGCGGGAGGGGTGGTGCTCCTTCTGCTGGTGGAATGGCTAGCGGTCCACTCCGGTTCCATATAATGAGTCGGACATCAACGACAGGAGGAACGCTCCGTGGCCATGACCGAGACCGTCGTGGGGATCACCGAGAACGCCGCCGGCAAGGTGAAGGCGCTGCTGGAGCGCGAGGTCTCGGCCGAGCCTGAGCAGCACACCGGTAAGGAGTACTCGCTCCGGATCGCCGTCCAGCCGGGTGGCTGCGCCGGGTTGCGCTACGCCCTCTACTTCGACGACCGCAAGCTCGAGGGCGACGTGGTGTCCGAGCTGCACGGGGTCGAGATCCGCGTGGACCGGATGAGCGCCCCGTATCTCAAGGGGGCGACGGTCGACTACCTCGACACGATCGAGCAGTCCGGCTTCACCATCGAGAACCCCAACGCCAAGGGCACCTGCGCCTGCGGCGACTCGGCTCACTTCTAAGCCGTTCGCGACACACCGACGCACACCTCCACAACTGGGGCGCGCCTTGCCTAGAGCCTCTCCTTCGCCATCTCTACTCCGGCCACCATGTTCCTCAGCTTTTCGTAAGCCACTTCCCACGAGCGCGTTCTGAGTCCGCAGTCGGGGGTGACGTGGATCCGGTCGGGCCCGCCGAACACCTCGACGGCGTAGAGGATGCGGTCGCGCACGAGCTCGGGCGGCTCGATGAAATCGGTGTGAATGTCCAAGACTCCGAGCCCCAGCGCCGGCTCGTAAGGAAGGTCCCGGAACCTCTTGATGACCACGTAGCCCCGGCGGGTGTCGTCGTTCACGCCGAGGTCGCGGGTGTCGTAGTTGGCGAACCCGACCGCGTACTGCCTGCATCCGGACATGCGCGCGATCGCGGGGAAGAAGAGCTCGTAGTCCGAGAAGCAGAGGTGCGTTGAGAAAACCGCGTCCAGCCCATCCACGGTCGCGTTGAACGAGTCCACGAATATCTCGAGTTCGTCCGGTTCGGTGGATCCGGCCGGCTCGTCTATCTGGATCCAGCGGGCTCCCGCCTGAATGAGAGCTTCGACGTTTGGACGGATGAGGTTCGCGGCGACGTCGAGCACGAAGTTGCGACGGGCCTGCTTGCGCGCGCTTCGGCGATCAGCCACGGGTACGGTCAGGTCGGTCTCGGGAAAGTAGTGCTCGTCGAAGGACCACGCCGCGATCGTGTAGGCGCCGGTGATGGGCACCTTCAGGTCGGCCTTGGCGACCGACCTTAGATATTCGAACTCCTCGTTGTGGTACGGCTTCTTCAAGGAGATGGGTCCGGTCACGGCGGCCTTCGAGTAGTACTTGTTGTCGAAGCTCCGCACGGTCCCACGGAAATCGAAACCGCCCGCGTGCGAGACCGCCCATGCGTACATCTCGGTTCGCTGCTGCTCGCCGTCGTAAACGACGTCAATGCCGGCGGACTCGAACAAGCGAAGCGCGTAGAGACTCGACCACTGCTTGAGCTCGAGCTTCTGCTCATGTGAAAGGGGAGGAGAGCGAAGGAGCTCCAGGAGTGCCTGATAGTCGGGCACCGATAGGCGCTCACCCCAGGAACGAGCGTCCTCGAGATCGGCCTCCGTGAGCGGCATCCCGGCGAACGCCTTGACGCGCCAGGCCGGCTTGGCAAGCGAACCGATCTCGTGTGTGAGGAGAGGATTCATCACGGCTGCTCCTTCACCTTGCCCGCGACCTCACCGAGGAGCAGGATCTTGCGGCGCGCCGCCGCCTCGGGCAGAAGCTCCAGCTCTGAGGCGGGGGTCAAGAAGACAAGAGGGGCCTCCGTGGCCTCGACCGCGCGCCGCACGAGCTCCGAGGTCGCAACGGCCGATTCGAGTGCCGTGTTCCTCCCGTTGAGACACCCCGCCACCAGCCCCAGCTTCCAGCCATTCCTCAGGGACGCGAGATCGGTCTCGACCAGATCCACCCCGACGGCGGCGATCGGAAGGTCGTTCAGGCGATCCTGCAGCGGGGCCGCGTCCCCGTAGTAGGTGTGGAGGACGACCCTCGCGCCGAGCCCGGCGGCGACGATCTCGAGCGCCCGGGAGAAGGGCTCCCAGTCCCCGTCTTCAATCCCGAAGTACACGAGCCACGGTTCCTCGAGGTGGATGAGCTCGCATCCCCGGGCCACGAGGTACTCGGCCGCCGGACGCACCACGTTGCTGGCAAGCTCGAGCATGGCGTCGTTGGATGAGTCGCTTGCTCGCGAGAACATGTAGGGGGAGGGCAACGTCGCAACGGAAGTGCCGTTTCGCCTGTCGGACTTGAGCCGCGCCCCATCGGCATCGAATTCGAGGGCGCCCGAGACCACGGGAGCCCGAAAGAAGGTGTTGTTGTCGAACCAGCGCACAAGCGCTCCCGCCTCGAGACCGCTGGTGGCATCCACCAGGACTCGGAAGATGTCCTGCCACCACAACAGGCCGTCGGAGCGAAGGTCGAGTCCGGCCTCCTCTTGGAGGCGCGCGAGCTCGTCGAGGTCCCGCCGGCGCTGGTCCTCGACGGCGTGTTCGCTCGTGCGGCCCCGCTCCAGGTCGCGCGTGGCCGCGACCAGCGCCTCGGAGCGCGGATAGATGCCGTGCACGTAGGTCCTTACCTTCATGGAGTGCCTTTTTAGCAGAAGGGTGGGCCGTCCCCTCGCTTGCAGGCTAGGATCCGGCCGAGCACGGGGAGCCCGGTGGGACCGGGCTGAGAGGGCGGCTGCAAGCCGCCGACCCCTCGAACCTGATCCGGGTAATGCCGGCGGAGGGAGGTTGGCATGACGAGCGTCCTCGAGCGCATCGAATCCCTGCCCCCATGGGGTATCGAGCCGGTCCCCCCGCATCATCGCTCCCTGTCCACACTCGACATCGCGATCCTGTGGGGCGATCTCGGCATCGGGCTTCTCGTCCTCGTGGCCGGCGCGCTGCTGGTGCCGGCGCTGGGTTTCGTGGAGGCGCTCGCGGCAATCATCGTCGGATCGGTGATCGGCGTGGCGCTGCTGGCGCTGGGGGCCGTGGCCGGCGCCGATCACGGCGTTCCGACGATGGTTTTGTTCCGGCCGATCCTCGGTCTGAGAGGGTCGTGGCTCCCGAGCGCGTTGAACGCGATGCAGCTCGTCGGGTGGACGGCGGTCGAGTTCTGGGCGATGTCGCTCGTGGCCGATCTCGTCTCGCAACGCGTGTTCGGATTCTCGGCCCGGGGACTGTGGCTTGCGATAGCGGCGGTGATCTGCACGGTCCTGGCCCTGTGGGGGCCCATCGGCGTCGTTCGCGTCTGGATGAAGCGAGGGGGCGCGTGGATCATCGGCGGCATCTTGGCACTCGTCACAATCCTGCTGCTCACCTCGGAAGGGATCGGGGACGCTCTGTCGTTCTCCGGAGCCGGCGGCTGGCCCACGTTCGGTCTCGGCGTCGACCTCGTGATCGCCATGCCGATCTCGTGGCTCCCTCTCGTTGCCGACTACACGCGCTTTGCCCGCGGCCCCCGCTCTGCCGGCATCGGCACCTTCGCCGGCTATCTCGTTGCGAACGTGTGGCTTTACGCTCTGGGTGTCCTGTTGGTCCTGTCCCAGCAGAGTTCACCCGACCCCTCCGGGATCGCCGCGGGTGTCATCGCCATCGCCGGAGGATCGATCGCGGGCATCTTGTTCCTCGTGGGGTTGCTCGTCGGTGAGACGGACGAGGCGTTCGCCGACATGTACTCGGGTGCCGTCTGCCTGCAGAACATCTTCCCGAGGGCGTCTCAGCGCGCGCTCACGATCGGGATTGCAGCCGTGTCGGTCGCGCTGGCCGGAACGCTCACGATGGCGGCTTATGAGAGCTTCTTGTTCCTGATCGGCTCGGTGTTCGTCCCGCTCTTCGGGATCCTCGCCGCCGAGTACTTCGTCCTCCGCAGACGCGCGCTGCGTGTGGAGGATCTGTACCGATCCGACGGGAGGTACTGGTTCACAGGCGGCGTGAAGGCGGCCGCGCTGATCCCCTGGATCGCCGGATTCGTCGTCTATCACTGGATCGCGCCCGTGGGACCTGCATGGTGGACGGACGGCGTCGGTTCCGTCTTGGGCAGTCCTCTATCCGAACGCTTCGAGTGGATCGGTGGATCCCTGCCCTCGTTCGCGGTCGCGTTCTCACTCGCCCTCGTCGTGCCTCGGATAGCATCGTGGCCGCCCACCGATCGGATACGAGGTGAGAAATGAGGATCCGGGCCAGGTGCGATACCTGCGGTCGCGAATTCCTGCTGTCGCAGATAGGCCCCGAATCGGACGCGCCGGGCCGCTGTCCCTTCTGCGGCGCCCGGTTCGCCCGCCACTACTCGACCGTGCTCGTCGATGCCGTGGCGAACGCCGAATCCAAAACGGCCGAGTTCCTCCACGCTCTCCGGCGGCTGCAGGCGATCGAGACCGGATTCGATATCGATCTGGAGGGGCTCTTGAAGGAATTGGAAGAACAGGCCCGGGCCGCAGAGAGGCCGGCGGCCAGCTAGTCGCCGGAGCCTCATGCCCGGAGAGCGGATCGTGGTGGTCACCGACGACCCGCGCATCGCCGACGAGGCCCGGATCGGCTTCGCTCCCGACGTTGTGATCGAGATCGTACGAGATGCCCGCGAGGCGCTCGCATCCATGGCACGCTCCGTGCCCTCGGTCGCGGTGGTCGATCTGCAGACGGGTAGCGCGGGGGGGTTCGGGCTCGCCCGGGACATGCATCAGGATGACCGCCTCAAGGAGATTCCCATCCTCATGCTGCTCGAGCGCGACCAGGATGCGTGGCTGGCCAAACAGGCGGGGGCCGCCGCCTTTCGGACCAAACCCGTCGAGCTCTCGGGCCTGGTAGCGGACACGCTCGCGCTGATCTAGCGAGACCATCCCACGCGAAATCGCAGGTCAGGGCCCTTGTCTCCGGGTGAATCAC
>JBOGWZ010000117.1:0-5389 GCA_050694075.1 Actinomycetota bacterium
CGCCATGACCGAGCCTCGTCCGCACCGGCCTGCGCTACCGCCCGAGGACGCGGCGCGCGAGCTGCAGGCTGAGGTGAAGGGCGGACGCCTCGGCGGCGATGCGGTCGAGGCCGTGCTCGGAGCGGCCGGCCACAGGGTGGGACGTCGCCGCGCGCATCCCGGCGGCCTGACCGCGCGCGAGGTCGAGGTGCTGATCCATCTCGCCCGAGGAGCCTCGAACCGCGAGATCGCTCGTTCCCTGCAGATCTCGCAGAAGACGGTCGGAAATCATGTCGAGCACATCTACACGAAGCTCGGGGTGTCCACGCGTACGGCGGCGGCGCTCTTCGCCATGCAGCAGGGCCTGCTCGACACCCTCGAGGCGTCCGGGAAAGGCTCCAAAGATAGGGCGAACCCCTCATGACCGCGCCCCTCGGCGTCTCTAGCGTGAGCGCAGGAAAGCCGACGAAGGAGGGCCGATGGGCAGGAAGGGGAGCGTCGAGGCGTACCTCGAGGGGCCCCCGGGCGCTGTGTTCGCGGCAATTACCGATCCGGCCGGGCTCCCCGAGTGGAACCGACGTATCGCGCGCACCCTCGAGCACCCGACACTTTTGGGAGAGGGTGCGGAATGGGTGGTCGAAATGCGCGTCTACGGCCAGAGGTTCCCGAGCCGGTCGCGCGTCCTCACGCTCGATCCCGAGGCCGGACGCTTCCAATACCGGTCGAGCCCCGACGGCGACCCCGACTTCTCGATCTGGACGTGGGAGGTATCCCCTGCGGGAAACGGGTCGAAGGTCCGCGTGTCGTGGGACCTCAACCCGAAGCTGTTCACTAACCGCATGTTCTGGGTGCGCCTCCGATTTCAAGGACTGCAGAAAGAGGTTCCCGAATCGCTGGCGGCGCTGGAGCGGCTAATCCGAGCGAACGGACTCGATGCAATGACATCGGGCAGAGCAGGGTCTCTCACGCGGTCGTGACCCGGTAGTGAGGGGAGGAGATGGCTAAGGTTCAGACGCAAACGAGGGACGTCCAGGCCACCTATCGACTGGAGGGGACCCTTCTCGAAGCATGCTCGTGTGGGGTGCTGTGCCCATGCTGGATCGGAGAGGACCCGGACGGCGGCGAATGCTTCTCGTTCGAGGCGTACCACATCGATCGCGGGCAGATCGCCGGGGTCGACGTTTCGGGATTCAATTACGCGCACATCTCGCACATCCCGGGAAACGTCCTCACGCCTCATTCGTGGCGGTCGGTGAGGTTCCTCGACGTCAACGCCTCCGATGAACAGAGAGAGGCGGTACTCGACGCGTTCCGCGGCCGCCACGGAGGCCCCCTGGCCGAGATAGCCGAGCTGTTCGACGAGGAATTGGGCGTGGAGGTGGCCGATATCGCCCACGAGGTCGTGGACGGCACGGGCACTCTGCGCATCGGCTCATACCTCGAAGCTGAGATGGAGCCCTACAGGGGGCCGGACGGCACGATCACGACACTGCGAGACAGCATCTTCTCGACGGTTCCGGGCTCCCCGGCGTGGGTGTCCAAGGCGAGCCGTCATCGTGTGGAGCTGCCCGGCTACGGGCTGAGCTGGGAGTTCGAAGGTCGCAACGCGATCCAGGCGGTGTGGAAAATGGAGCACTCGCCCTAATCGCGGATGCTCCTCTTGGCGAGGTGCCTCCGAATCGTGACGAGGATTCGTGGTGGGTCCCGGGGCGAGCATCGGATGCACAGATTTCGCCCCAATCGGTGAGCAACGGCCCGACGGTGGGTATATGGACCGATCATGGAGGGCCGCGGGTTCCTAGACGACCACGAAACGGACGAAGCGCCCCGATTGAGGGCGGTCTCCCGGGAAGCGAATCGCAAGAGCCAATCGTTGGTGAGTCTTCTGGGCGCGCTCTTCTACGCGGCGCTGATAGCCGCGACGCTGTATCTGCTGGTCAGGGTGAGCTTCTAGCTCCGCCCCTTCGTTCGTCGCCGCGTCCGCGGCGGTCTTTCTCGCCTCACCCCAACAATCCGATTGCCGGTCTCGGCGGAGGTAGCCTCGGCCCGGCGGAACTGGCAAGGAGGCGCAGATGGATCAGCAGGACGCAGGTCAGCTTGTAGAGGCGATGTGGAAGGCCCTCGACGCCGGTGACTGGGAGGGCGTCGCCAGCTACATGCACGACGACTACGTACAGGAATGGCCCCAGTCGGGCGAGCGCATCGTCGGGCGCGACAAGGCGATAGCCATCAACCGGAACTTCCCCGGCGGCCTCCCCACGATGAAGTTCCGCCGCACGCTCGCAGCCGGCGAGCTCGCGGTGCTCGAGGTGGAGCTGACCTACGCAGACGGCAGCCGCTACCTCGGCGTTAGCGTGGTCGAGCTTCGCGACGGGAAGGTCGCAAAGGAGACCGACTACTTCGCCCAGCCGTTCCCCGCGCCGGAGTGGCGGGCACAGTGGGTCGAGCGGATGTGATCGCTCGGTGAGCGGATCGACGGCGGTGGCTGAGGCGCCCGCCCTCACCCTCGCCCGCAAGCGATGGACTCTCGTCGCCGTCGTCCTCGGGTCGGGCATCGTCTTCCTCGATACCTCGGTCGTGAACCTCGCGCTGCCGAGGATCGGCGAGGAGCTCTCCTCCGACCTCTTCGGGACGCTCGAGGCGCAGTCCTACATTGCCAACGGCTATTTCCTGACGTTGAGCGCGCTGCTGATCCTCGCGGGGGCGCTCAGCGATTTCTTCGGGCGGAGAAGGATGTTCGCGATCGGGCTCGGGGGATTCGCCGCGACCTCCCTTCTCTGTGGGATCGCGCCGTCGATGGAGTTCCTCATCGTCAGCCGGGTGCTCCAGGGCGCGGCCGGCGCTCTGCTTGTGCCGGGGTCGCTTGCGATCATCACCGCGTCGTTCCGGGGCGAG
Source organism: Actinomycetota bacterium (assembly GCA_050694075.1). Taxonomy (GTDB): domain Bacteria; phylum Actinomycetota; class CADDZG01; order CADDZG01; family WHSQ01; genus JBOGWZ01. The sequence continues at coordinate 2,875 of JBOGWZ010000117.1, forward strand.
GAGCAGGGCCGCGCGTTCGGGGTGTGGGCCGGAGCCTCGGCCGCAACGACGATCCTCGGGCCGTTCGTCGGCGGTCTGCTCGTGAACACCATTTCGTGGCGAGCGGCGTTCCTGATCAACCTTCCGTTCCTTGTGATCGCCTACCTCGCGACCGTCCGCTACGTGCCCGAGTCCCGGGACGAGGAGGCGACCGGGCGCTTCGACTGGCTCGGGTCGTTCGTCGTCGCGGTCGCCGTCGGGGGACTCTCGTTCGGGACGATCCGCGGGCAGCAGCAGGGGTGGGACGAACCGGTTGCGCTGGTGAGCCTCGCGGTCGGCGCCGTCGCGACCGTCGTCTTCCCTTTCCTGATGACGCGGCGGCGCGATCCGCTCGTCCCGCCCCCGCTCTTTAGGTCGCGCAACTTCACCGTGACGAACGTGTCGACCTTCGTGATCTACGGGGCGCTCTACGTAACGCTCACATTCCTCGGGATCTTCCAGATCGGCACGCTCGGCTACACCGAGCAGGCCGCGGGGATCGCCGGCGTGCCGGGCACCCTGTTCCTGGTGGTGTTCTCGTCGCGTTTCGGGAGGCTCGCCGCACGCTTGGGCCCACGGCTGTTCATGAGCGTGGGCCCCGCCATCATGTCGCTCGGGCTCCTGTGGTTCGCGCGCATCCCCGCGGACAGCGAGGGCTGGGTGCTCGGCGGAGAGTCCTCCTCCCTCGTGCCACCCGCCGACTACTTCACGGATCTGCTGCCCGGCCTGATCGTGTTCGGTATCGGGCTCTGCATCATGGTGGCCCCTCTGACGACGGCCCTCATGACGTCCGTGCCGGCGCGGAACTCGGGCGTGGCATCTGCGATCAACAACGCCATCTCGCGAGTCGGATCCCCGCTCGTGAACGCGCTGATCTTCGTGGCCGTGGCCTCCAGCTTTTACGCAGCGATCGACCAGCGCGTCCCCGCCGTCGACGTCGACTCCCGCCAGTTCCGCAACGAGGTGGCGCCCCTCAACCAGCCGACGGAGACGGCCTCGCCCGAGGTGCGCGCCGCCGCCAGGAGCGCATCGACGGAAGCGTTCCACCTCGCGATGTTCGTGGCCGCGGGTCTCATGGCGACCGGCGCAGCCGTCAACGCCGTGGGGATCCGCAACCCGGCGCCGTCCGCGCGACACATGGGCCCGGGGGCCGAGCAGCCGCCCCCCGAGCCCGGCGCGGGAACACCCAGCGGAACCGTGAAAGTCGCGTCTGAGGAGTTCCGAAAGGAACCGGCCCTGGAAGCCGACCGGACCGGTCCCGCGCGGCCCGGCTGAGCCCGGCCCCGCGTCAGCCGAAAATGCGCATCACCAAACGATCGGTCGAGACGATCTCATCCGCGCGTGCGATCTGCTCGTCGAGATCGTGCATCACGTGGAGGGATCTCCCCGATAGTCCGTCGGCGTCTCCCCGCGCGATGCGGATCGCCAACCTGGCTCCTTGCTCGGGCGGTACCCACTCGTCCTCGGAGAGCGCCGCGAATTCCGGAAGCCATCTCCGCCCCTCCTCGGTCTCTACCAATCGCCGCGTCATTTCCGTAAGGACGGGGCCCGGGCTGAAGCAGAACACTCGGACGCCATAGTCCCGTAACTCGTTCGCCAGGCACTCGGTCAGTCGATACATGGCCGCTTTCGCGCAGGTGTAAGCGGTGGAATACGGCTCTCCCATCTGGCCGAGCATGCCGCCGACGTTTATGACCCGACCCGAGCGTCTCCCGACATCCCGGCGAGCGCGACATGCGAACAGAGCAGCGTCCCCCGCAGATGGGTTTCGACTTCGCGCCACCAGACGTCCGGGTCCACTTCCCAGAAAGGCCCGATGGCGTCGAGCGTTCCGGCGTTGTTGACCAGGATCGAGACGGGACCCAGCTCGTGCTCGATCTTGGCGAAGGCTCGCTCGACCGCCTCGCGATCCGTGACGTCGAGCGCAAGAGCCAGGGCTGATCCACCGCCACTCTCGATCGCCGCGGCCGCCTCTTCGATCTCCTCAACGCTGCGGGCCATCAGACAGACAGTCGCTCGAGCCTCTCCCAGGCCCACCGCGATCGCCCGGCCCACGCCCCTCCCCGCCCCGGTAACGACGGAGATCTCGCCCTCGAGATCGCCCTCGACCTTGTTCTCCATGGGTCACCCCGCTTCCGCCGTCATCGTCTCGGTCCCATCCTCGCAGTGGCCCGCGAGTCGCCCCATATGCAACCTCACGGGGTAATTCTCGGCTGAAGAATGGTGCCGGGGCCTCAGTGATATCCCTGGGGCCGGTTCGTCTGTTGCGGCCGGCAAGTGGTGAAGTGAAGTGTCGTACTAAAACCGTCCAATTAGCCCGAATAGAACAATCTCCTATCGCGCGCGCAAGCCACTAGCCATACGTACTATTGCGTTCCACAATCTGACAGGAGGCTCGTTTCGGCAGCAAAGGGGGTGAGGCGATGAACGGCGTCGTTCATGCACTCCGCATCGGAGAGGAACGGGAGCCGGAGACCTGGGAGCCTGCGGAGGTGCC
>JBOGWZ010000118.1:0-5345 GCA_050694075.1 Actinomycetota bacterium
GGTCCACTTCGATGGCGAGCGTCTGCGGTTCGTCGCTGTCTCTGATGGACGCCGGAGTGCCGCTGCGCGGCGGGAAGCACATCGGCGGCGTGGCGATGGGACTCATCGCCGAAGGCGGCTCGTTCGTAACCCTCACCGATATCCTCGGCGACGAGGACGCGTTCGGAGACATGGACTTCAAGGTGGCCGGCTCCGAAGACGTCGTGACCGCCCTCCAGCTCGACACGAAGATCCAGGGGATCCCGGCCGACGTGTTGCGCCGGGCTTTGACGCAGGCGAAGGAGGCGCGTCTCCATATCCTGTCCAAGATGAACGAGGCGATCGCGTCGCCGCGCGAGCAGCTCGCACCGACCGCACCGCGGGTGATGACGGTCCAGGTCCCCGTCGACAAGATCGGGGAGGTCATAGGCCCCAAAGGCAAGACGATTCAGACGATCGTCGAGACCACGGGGGCCGAGATCGACATCGAGCAGGACGGCACGATATTCATCGGCTCGAGCGACCAGGAGTCCGCGGACAGGGCGGCGAGCCTGATCAACGAGATCGTCAACCCCCGTCTGCCGGAGGTGGGGGAGCGGTACGTCGGATCGGTGGTGAAGACGACCACGTTCGGGGCGTTCGTCAATCTCACTCCGGGTCGCGATGGGCTGGTGCACATCTCGAAGCTGGGTGAGGGACGGATCGACCGAGTCGAGGACGCGGTCAACGTCGGCGACGAGATCGAGGTCGAGGTCTCCGACATCGACGGCCAGGGACGAGTGTCGCTCACTCCCGTTGCGTGGCTCGAACGGCAGGTTGAGCAGGGCAAGACGATCGAGGAGGCGCGCGCGGCTGCAGCGTCCTCCGGTGGAGGCGGCGGCCGCGGCCCGAGACGCGAGGGCGGACGCGACCGAGAGCGCGGCCGGGACCGAGGGCCGCGTCGCTCGGGCCCCCGCCGAGAGCGCGCCCCCCGTCGCGACGACTGAGGGCCGCCGTTTTGACTGCACATCCCGGCGCCTTTTCCGCTGAGGGATGCCCGTGAGCTTCGCCCGCACCACGCTCGACTCCGGGATCACGGTCGTCACGGAGAAGATGTCGGAGGTTCGCTCGGTGTCGGCCGGATTTTGGTTCGACGTCGGCGCGCGCGATGAGCCCGACGCGCTCGCCGGCACCTCTCATTTCTTGGAGCACCTGCTGTTCAAGGGCACGCCGACTCGCTCGGCGAAGGAGATCGCCGACGCATTCGACGCGGTCGGAGGCGATGTGAACGCCTTCACAGGCAAGGAGTACACCTGCTACTACTGCCGCGTCCTGGACGACGACCTGCCGATGGCGCTCGAGGTGCTCGCGGACATGCTCACGAGCTCGCGGCTCGACCCGGATGAGTTCGAGTCCGAGCGCAAGGTGATCCTCGAGGAGATAGCGATGCACGAGGACGCCCCAGACGAGCTCGTGCACGATCTCTTCTATCGCTCGATGTGGTCGGAACATCCGCTGGGCAGGCCCGTGTTGGGTTTCAACGCCACGATCGGGCGCGTGAGCCGCGACGAGGTGGCGTCCTACTGGCGCGAACGCTATGCACCGACCAACCTCGTAGTCGCGGGCGCCGGCAACCTCGAGCACGACGCGTTGGTGGAGCGCGTGAAGGGTCTCTTCGATCGCGTCGAGGGCAAGCGCACTCTGCGCACCGGCACTCCTCCGACGCCGAGGTCCGGCGTCGAGGTCCATCGGCGGCCCACCGAGCAGGCTCACATCGTGGTCGGAACCGAGGGCCTCCCACGGAGCCACGACGACCGGCACGTGCTCGCGGTGATCGACACCTTGTTGGGCGGAGGCATGTCCTCTCGCCTCTTCCAGGAGATCCGAGAGAAGCGCGGCCTCGCCTACTCCGTCTACTCCTACCGGGCCCTGTTCGCGGACACGGGAGCGTTCGCGATCTACGCCGGAACCACTCCGCAGAACGCGGAGACGGTGATCGACATCGTGCACAGCGAGGTCGAGAAGGTCGTCCGAGAGGGCGTAACCGAGGCCGAGCTGCAGCGCGCCAAGGGACACGTCAAAGGAGCCCTCGTTCTCTCGAGCGAAGATCCGGGCTCTCGCATGAACCGGCTGGGCAAACAGCAGGTCGCCACCGGAGAGATCCTGTCGATAGACGAGCTGATCGATCGCTTCGAAGCGATCGAATCAGAGGACGTGGCGCGAGTCGCTCACAACGTGCTCGGCGCCAAGCCGTTCCAGGTAACGGTCGTCGGTCCGTTCGACGAGGACGCATTCGACCGCTACGCCGCGTGATGTCCACGAAGGTCGGAGTGATCGGTGCCGGGGGCCGTATGGGCACCGAGACCTGCCGCGCGGTCGAGTCCGACGCCCAGCTCGAGCTTGTGGCGCGCGTCGGTCACGACGATCCCTTGGACTCGCTAGTGCGGGCGGGGGCGGAGGTCGCGGTCGACTTCACTACCCCTAAGGCGGTCAAGGACAACATCCGGTTCTGCATCGAGCACGGCATCCACGCGGTAGTCGGCACCACCGGGTTGTCTGCGCACGATCTCGACGAGATCGCCGCGTGGACGAAGGAGCACGGCGCGAACGTCGTCATCGCACCCAACTTCGCCTTGGGTGCGGTTCTCATGATGCGTTTCGCGGCACTGGCCGCACCCCACTTCCGCTCGGGAGAGATCGTCGAACGGCACCACGAGGGCAAGAAGGACGCGCCCTCGGGGACCTCGCTGCGCACGGCGGCGTTGATGAACGAGGCACGGCGCGAGCCGTGGGAGGTTTCGGGTGGCACGGAAGACGCTCGCGGGAGGGATGCAGGGGGCATAAGGATCCACTCGCTGCGGGTGCCGGGATCGGTCGCCCATCAAGAGGTCGTCCTGGGCGCGCCGGGGGAGACGCTGACGATCCGTCACGATTCGCTCGACCGCGCGTCGTTCATGCCCGGCGTCCTGCTCGCGATCAAGAAGGTGGCGTCGCTCGAGGGTCTCACGGTCGGACTCGAGCACCTGCTCGACATCTGATGCCTCGATTGTTCGCTCTCACAGGACACATGCGCGTGCCACAGCGAACAGCGTCATTGCTCGTTGCCTTTGCGACGACCGCTTGTTTCGCGTCGTCTGAGCCCCCCCGCCCGGAGCTCTCGATCGCCTTCCCCGAAGCGGTCGATGCCGGCTCCGTCCACGACGCCGTGCTGAGCGTGTCCAACCCGGGACCAGAGGACATCGATCCTCTGTTCGTGTCGTTCACCTGGGTCGGGGTGGGGGGCGCGCAGGACGTGCCGACCCCGATCGTCAACCTAGGAGCGAGGGGGGAAAACCGATCCGTGCTGGAAGTGTCCCCGGAGCCCGTCGGCGTGAGCACCGACGGCACCGTCTACCGCTTCGGGTCACTGCCGGAGGGTGAGTCGATGACGATCACGTTCACGCTCAGGGTCCCCCAAGAGTCGGGTGTCGCCGCCAACGCCGTCACCGTCTACGACGGGGGGGAGATCGACAGGGCGAGGGGAGTTCGCCTGCAAGCGACGGTCCGGCGGTAGGTTGTGACGGACGGAACGACCGAGGAGGTAGCGAATGGCCGCACGGTTCGGTGAAGTCCTCACCGCGATGATTACCCCCTTTTCCAGCGACGGCTCGCTCGACGTCAAGGCGGCGCGCGCCCTCGCGGCCCACCTCGTCGACCACGGCTCGGACGGTCTTGTCGTGTGCGGCACGACGGGTGAGTCCCCCACGCTCTCACACGATGAAAAGCTGTCGCTGTTCGAGAACGTGGTCGAAGAGGTGTCGGGTCGCGCCCGGGTGATCGCCGGCTCTGGCACCTACGACACGCGCGAGTCCATCGAGCTTACGAGAGAAGCGGCCGACCGCGGCGTGGACGCGTGTCTGATCGTGACGCCTTATTACTCGAAGCCCCCTCAGAATGCCCTCGAAGCGCACTTCGGCGCCGTGGCCGACGCATCCGAGGTTCCCATCATCGTGTACGACATCCCTGGGCGAACGGGGCGTCGGGTGGAGCGGCCCACGATGGTGACCCTCGCCGCGCATGAGCGGATCGTTGCGGTGAAGGACGCCGTGGGCGACGCGTCGGAGACCGCCCGCCTGAGAGCCGATCTCGACGCGGCGGGACGCTCCGACTTCGAGATCTATTCCGGCGACGACGTCATGCTGCTTCCGCATCTCGCGGCGGGTGCGGTAGGGATCGTGTCGGTGTGCTCCCATCTCGTCGGTCCCCAGATGAAGCAGATCTTCTCGGCGTGGGGCGACGGGAAGGTCGACGAGGCAAAGCGCATCTACCTCGAGCTGGTGCCGCTGTTCGACGTCATGATGGGGATCACCAGCAGCCCGATCCCGGTGAAGGCCGCTGCTGCGCTGCTGGGGCTCGAGGTCGGCGACCCCCGGCTCCCATTGGTCGCGGCAACGGACGATCAGAAGAAAGAGATCCGCCAGGCCATGGAGCGCGTCGGGCTGCTGTGACTGACGCTGCTCGCGTCGTCTTTCTGGGCGGCCAGGGCGAGATCGGTCGCAACATGATGGTGGTCGAGACCTCCGGCCGCCTGCTGGTGATCGATTGCGGACTCTCGTTCCCCACCGAGGAGATGCTTGGTATCGACCTCGTTCTTCCCGACTTCTCCTACGTGGCGGCACGAGCCGACGCGTTGGATGGAGTGATCCTCACCCATGGTCACGAGGACCACGTAGGCGCTCTGACGTGGTTCTTGTCTCGCATCGACGCGCCGGTGTTCGGGACGCCGCTGACGCTCGGCATCGCGCGCCGCCGGCTCGACGAGAACGAGATCGACCCCGACATGGTGCAGATCGCGGCCCCCGGCCGGCGCGACATCGGGCCCTTCCACTGCCGTTTTCTGGCGGTGTCGCACTCGATACCCGATGCCATCGCAGTCGTCGTCGACACAGCGCAGGGTCGCATCCTCTACACCGGCGACTTCAAGATCGACGAGACGCCGATCGACGGTCGTCGGACGGACCTCGAGGGCTTCGCGGCCGTGGGGCGCGAGGGAGTGGACCTCATGCTGGCGGATTCCACGAACGCGATTACCCCCGGTCGCACACCGTCGGAAGCGATCCTTAGAGAGCGGCTCCACGAGATCTTCTCGTCGGCGCGCCGCCGCATCGTCGTAGCATGCTTCGCTTCGAACCTGCATCGGGTCCAGCAGGTCTGTGAGGCGGCCGAGTCGACGGGCCGGCGCATCGCCTTCACCGGACGCTCGATGCTCGCCAACGTCGAGGTGGGACGGGAGTTGGGTCACCTCAAGGTGACGGAGGAGACGCTGTGCGACATCGAGCAGCTAGACGATCTGCCTCCCGAGCAGGTCGTGATCGTGTGCACCGGGTCGCAGGGGGAGCCGCTGTCGG
>JBOGWZ010000119.1:0-5314 GCA_050694075.1 Actinomycetota bacterium
GCGAAGGTCGGCAGACGTCGAGCGGGAGATGCCACGCATGGCGGAAGCCTAAGACTCGACTAGTCTGCGGGACGTGGCGCGCGCAACTGTGTCCCACGACACCCTCCGGGAGGTCACTGAGACGCTCGCCCGGATCGAGCGGTCTCCGTGCTCGCCCGGTGAGTGGGAGGCGGCGCTGTGGCTCGAGCAGCGCCTGAAATCGGCCGGATGTCACGAGGTTGCGCTCGAGGAGGAGCCCAGCTGGGGGCCGTGGCCCCCGACGCTCACCGCCCTCGGGACACTCGGTGCGATCGCCGGCCGCCTCGTGACGCGAGGCCGCACGGGCCCGGGAGCTCTGGCCGCCGTGGCCGCCCTCGCCGGGATCGTCGACGAGATACAGAACGGACCCCGGGTGCTGCGCCGGGCGGTGCGACGTCGCCGCGTGACGGTCAACGTGGTCGCCCGCGCGGGCGACCCGGATGCCCAGAACACGCTGGTCGTTCTCGCTCACCACGACGCAGCTCAAACCGGCTTGATCTTCGACCAGCGTCTCGCGCGAGCGCTGTACGAGCGAGCTCCTTCACTCATCGAACGCCAGAAGGACCCGCCCCCGGTGTGGTGGCCGGTCGTCGGGGGGCCACTGCTCACGATCGCCGGGGCCGTCACGGGAAGACGCGGTTTGGCACGCGCGGGTCTCGCCCTCTCGGTTGCTTCGACGGCCTTCCTCGTGGACATACTGCGAAGCCCCACCGTGCCCGGCGCCAACGACAACCTCTCGGGGGTATCCGGCCTGGTCGGGCTCGCCGAGCTGTTCGCCACCCGGCCGATACCCGGACTGCGCGTGTTGCTCGCCAGTTGCGGTGCCGAGGAGACGTTCCAAGACGGCATCCGCGCCTTCATGGAGCGACACCGCGACGAGTTGCACAAGGGGCGCACGTGGTTCATCAACCTCGACACGATCGGCTCTCCGCATCTCGTCGTGCTGGAGGGAGAGGGCCCCGTATGGATGGAGAAATACTCGGACCCCTCGTTCCGCGACCTCATCGCGTCGCGCGCGGAGGACGTGGGGATCGCGTTAGAACGCGGTGTGCGCACCCATGCCTCGACCGACGGGATCATCTGCAGCCGAGAGGGCTTTCCCACCGCCACCCTCATCTCCTTCGAACCGTGGCGTCTGCCGACCAACTATCACCTCCTGTCCGATGTGCCGGAGAAGCTCCATTACGGAACGATCGCCGACGCGGTCCGCCTTTCCCACGCGGTGGCGAGCTCCCTGGCCTCGACGGAGGGGCCGGTCGCGCACTGAGACGAGTAGAGTCTCGCCGCCGGGAATCGAGCAGGGAGGAAGCCATGGCGGCGACGACACCCATCACCCACCACCTCGATCGGGCCGTGGAGCGCTACAGGCTCCTCACCCACCCCTTCTATCGGGCATGGCAGGCGGGCGTGCTGACGCGCGCCGACCTCCGCGCCTACGCGCTGCAGTACTGGCACCAGGTCGACGCGTTCCCCGGCTACCTCGCCGCCGTCGCCGACAGGCTCCCCGAAGGAAAGTCAAAGACGATCGTCCTCGACAACTACTCCGACGAGGTGGACCAGGATCATCGGGGGATGTGGCTCAGGTTCGCCGAGGAAGTGGGTGCATCGGAGCGAGATGTGCGATCGAGCGTTCCGGAGCCAGAGACCGAGGGATGCGTTGCGGCGTTCTCCGCCGGCGCGCATACGGCCTCTCCTGCCTTCGCCCTCGGAATGATCTACGGTTACGAGTCACAGACCCCCGACGTCGCCGCCACCAAGGTCGCGGGGCTACGCGACCATTACGGGATCGAGGGCGCCGGCGTCGACTACTTCGAGTTACACGCGGATCTCGACGTCGAGCACTCCCGCGACCTCGGTCGCGCGATCGAGATAGCGGCCCAAGGCGACGCAGATGTTCGCGCCGCGTCGAACGGTGCGGGGGCCGGGGCCGTAGCGATCTGGCGACTCCTCGACGGCGTCGCGCGCATCCGGGGCATCGAACTGATCGCCTCAGCTCCTTCCAGGCGGTAGTTGAGGCGATCAGTTCGGCACTAGAGCCACTTGATGTGACGGAAGTAGCGGTAGAGCGACACCGATACCAGTATCAGCACGCCGACCGCTATCGGATAGCCGAACTCCCAGTCGAGCTCGGGCATGTGCGTGAAGTTCATGCCGTAGAGGCCGGTGACGAGCGTGGGAACGGCGATGATCGCGGCCCACGCTGAGATCTTTCGCATGTCTTCGTTCTGTCTCGTGCTGATCTCCGCGTGACGCGTGTTGACCTGGGCCTGGCGGACGGCGGCCCTTATCTCGTGGGCCTGAAGAAGAGACGTGAAGCTGCCCTTCAGTGCCCCGGAACGAACGACCATCCGAGATAGGTCCTCGCGCAGCTTCTCGAGCCGGTCCCCATCCGCCGATGAGCGCACCGCGTCGGGCAACGAATCGAGTACATCGACCATGGAAGTGGTCGCCCGGTGGAAACGAAGTACCTCGTGCATCACCGCGTAGAGGCGCTCCACCCGATAAAGACGTGTCGGAGAGAACACCATGTCCTCGAGCCCGCAGACATCCTCGTCGAGACTCACGATCGCCTCGCGATAGCCATCAACGATCAGCCTCAAGACGGAGATGAGTGCGGGAGCGGCATCGTCGGGTTCGTCACTCCATTCGGAGGCTCGTTCCAGCGGATCCCATCCTCCACGTCCTATCGAGATCAGAATCCCATCACCCAGAAGCAGAACCAGCTCGCACCACGCGATCTCCTCTGCGGCGATGCGCCGCGCCGGCTTGAGGACCAGGATCGTCCATGCGTCGAGAGATAGGATCAGCGGTCTCGAGTGATCGCCGGTGGCCTCGGAGAGGACGGCCTTCGATAGTCCGAAACTATCGGGTAGCGTGCCGGTCTCCTCAGGGGTGGGCTCGTGCAGCTTGAGCCAGACGAAATCCCTGTCAGCGAGACGCATCGCCGGGTGAATCCTCGGCCATGGCGAGAAGATCCTCCCTGTCCACCTTCCCGGCCATCGCGGGATGATATTCACGCATATGAGCGAACGCGTTGCTTACGAGATCGTCTTCGCTGTCTCCCCTGATGACGTGACCGCACTCACAGTTGATGATCATGGCCATGGCTCGCCCCCGCGTGTGATGACTTACTCCTCCTCGGTCTCGAGCGGCAGGGCTTGTTCCTTCCACGCCTTGAGGCCCCCCGCCAAGGCGATCACGTTCTCGTACCCCATCCGCTTCAGGGTGTGCGCGGCAAGGATCGAACGAGCACCCGGAGCCTGCCAGCAATAGGTGACGACGCGCGCGTCCTTTCGCGCCGTCAGCTCGGGGTGGGCAGCCGGCGACGACGGATCCGCGTAGATCTCGAGCAACCCGCGGGGGACGTGAACGGCCCCGGGGATGTGCCCGCGCGTCCATTCGCCCTCCTCGCGAACATCGAGCACGAGCTCCACCTCACCGGCATCGATCCTTCTCTTCGCCTCGTCCGGAGGGATCTCGTCGACGTTCTGCCGAGCCTCCATCATCATGTCCTTCAAGGTCACAGACATCTCTCACACCTCCCTGGAGTGGGCATAGCCCTACCGTGTTGCGGAGTCAAGGGACATTGCCGACATCCGCCACGGCATAGATCACTTCGGAGCGATCGACGAGGGCCTCCGGACCCAGTCCCTTCACTCTCTTGCGTACCGCGTCCAGACAGGCCGAGCGGGTGTCTAGGTCGAGCGACTCGAAGCGGTGACGGCTGGAACCGTGACCCACACGATGCGCGATGAACCCATCGGTGGTCATCCTGTTCTCGTAACGGCCGACCCAGGTACGCACCGGCGTGAATCCGGCCCGCTCCAAGAGCGTTTCCACCTTGTCGGGGCTGTCGACGAAGTCGTGGCGGGAGATGGCTTCCGCCGGAGGCGGGGCTCCATGAGCCTCGAGCTCCTCCAACCAGACGTCGAGCGCGGCATAGCCGGGATCGTTGCCCCACGTGATGGTTCCGATCGTGCCGGCCGGCTTGAGCACCCTGGCCATCTCCTCGAGGCCGTCCAGAGGATCGGAAAGGTGGAACAGCACGAACGCCAGTATCCCGACATCGAACGTCGCAGGTGAGAACGCAAGCCGCGACGCATCCATCACGCCGACATCAAAGCCGGCCGGGGCAAGACCGACCATCCCCTCGGCGACGTCCACACCGACGATGAACGCGTTGGGGGCCGCGCGCCTCAGGTCGGGCAACAGCGAGCCGACACCGGTACCCGCGTCGAGAACGCTGGTCACGCCGGCAAGTGGCAGTCGCTTGAGGAGCCGCCGAGACAAAGACAGGAGCTCGGGCGCCCACAGCTCCTTGTAGCCGGGGGCCGCCGACGAGTAGAAGTCGGCCAGCACGCGCGCAGCCCGGGGATGCTCGCCCATCCGCGCAGTCTGTATCGTCACGACGGCTTTGCCGTCATTCTCGTGCCAGTGCGACGCCCTTAGGCAGATCCACAGTCCAAACGTCCGTGCGCGGCAGCAGGCACGCGCCCCCTACGCACGGTTGGTAGGTGAGACGGCCCCTGAGGGCCTCGACGGCGTCCGCCGTCTTTCCCCGGAGCTTGATCTCGATGCGACCGTCGTAGACGAGGAGCTCGGCCCCCGGAAGTCCGATGTCCTTGCAACGCGGCGTCGGATACTCGGCCTCCACATCGGTGAGTCCGTCCACCTCCGCAACGGTCGGTATCAGAAAGGGCTCGGGGGGTTCGTGCGCCTCGATGTGCACGTTGTCGGGAATCTCGACGCGAAGCAAAATCTCGGCGACACCATTTCTCACCCGCGCCGCGGGCCGCACCGTGACCGTTCCCAAATCGGTCATTGGTCGTCTCCCGTAAGTTCCTCGAGCGCCTCCACCAGCGAGGTCACGTGGGCGTCGAAGCGCTCCATGTTGAGATACTCCGCGTAGCGGATGACGAGATCGTCGTCGAGCACGAGGTGGGCGTTGATAATCGCGACCTCGGGCGGAAGCCCCTCCTTCTTGGGAGCGAATCGCTCGGAGATCTCCCCCGTGCCGTCGATGAGGAACGGCGACTTCCAGCCGAACCGGTCGGGTAGTTGGCGTGCGACCTCCGGATGCTCTTTGACGTCGATTATCACCAGGCGCACCTCACGATCCCTGAAGCGTTCGAGGATCTCGGTTTCGAGGAACGGGGCTTCGGCGCTGCAGTACGGGCACCACGACGCGGTGAAATACAGCACGGTCCATCTGCCCGCCGCGTCGCTCAGGCTGATCTTGTTGCCGGTCAGGGTCGGAAGCTCGAAGTCGGCTACCCGGTCCCCCACGGTATATGTC
>JBOGWZ010000120.1:0-5257 GCA_050694075.1 Actinomycetota bacterium
TTCCAGCCCCGCTTCGCCACCGAGTGGCTCACGAGCACGACCAGCTCGGGCCGTCGGGCCCGGCCCTTGCCGTTACCCGATAGCAGCCCGGCGAAGGCGTCGGCGAGATGACGCTCGAAAGGCTCCTCTTTCCCTTCCTTCTTGGCCTTGCGGCCCAGGCGCTGCGCCTCTGCCTCAGCGCGCGCCGCGATCGGCGTGCCCACGTGAGGCTCCCACTCGAGATGGACGTGCACCATCCCCAGCGCATCCGAGTAGCTGCGCGCGGATCGTGCCGCATGCTGTCTCGACGCGAGGCCGCGGTGCTGCTCGGCTTCGAGCTTCACCGCGCGCGCCTTTTCCTTGAGCACGTGAAGGGACTCCTTGCGGGCGACCGGCAGCAGCTCTTTGGCCGCACCGGGAGCCGATTCCTCGGCTTTGGCGATCTCGGCGGCTTGGTCCAGCGACACGTTTCCCTGTTGCATAGCGAGGCTGAGCTCGCCGGAGGAGCCCATCACCTTTCCGGTCGCTACGACCGCCCTGGCCTTGCCCGCGGAGCTGCCCGTCACGCGGGCGATCTCGTCGGCGTTGTCGAGCTTGCGGGACAACGCGGCGACCCCGAACGCGGCCAGCTTCTCGGCCTTGGCGTAGGCGGCGAGCAACCGGCGAGCATCACCAGCCCGCAGCAGCTCCGGCTCGAGTTCGGCGTTCGACTTCTCCAGCCAGGCGATCGCTTCTTCGATAGCGGAACTTGCCATGCCCCCATGATGTCGAGGGGGTGTGACACTTTTCGGCTGATTTGGGGCTTTTGGAAGAAATTACCTAGAGAAAAGACAGTCCCGTGTGACCTCGGCGATCGAGCGTGCCCCCACCAGCGCCATCGCGTTTGCGACCTCGGCGCGCATCAGGTCGATCGCGTGCGTCACTCCCGCTTCGCCGCCCGCGGCCTGCGCGAACAGATAAGGGCGGCCGATGAAGGCCCCGCGCGCTCCCAATGCCAGCGCGGTCACCACGTCCACCCCGCGCCGAACTCCGCCGTCGAGGAACACCTCTCCCTTATCGCCGACGGAGGCGGTGATCTCCTCTAGCACGTCGATCGTGGCCGGGACGCGGTCGAGCTGACGGCCGCCGTGGTTCGACACGACGAGCCCGTCCACCCCGTGGTCGATGGCAAGGCGCGCGTCTTCTTCACACATCACGCCTTTGAGTACGAAGGGAAGATCGGAAGCCCCTTTGATCCACTCGATGTCCTCCCAAGTGATCGCGGGGTTGATGAGCTCGTCGAGCATCTCGAGTAGATCGGCCCCCTGGGTATCGACGAAGCCGAAGAAGTTGCCGAACGCAGACGGATCCCCGAACGTGACGGGATCGCGCAACTCTCTTTCCCGATAGCCGGGGACGGGAAGGTCCGCGGTCAACACGATCGCCTCGTAGCCCGCGTCGACGGCCCGCTGGATCAGGTCCTTCGCGAGGGCACGATCCCTCGGAACGTACAGCTGGAACCAGCGGTGAGCCGGAGCGGCCGCCGCGACGTCTTCCATCGAGCGCCCCGACAACGTGGAAAGACACATGAGCACCTTTGCGGCCGCGGCCGCCAGCGCGGTTGCGACCTCGCCTTCGGGATCGGCGAGCGTGTGCATGGCATTCGGGGCCAGTCCAACCGGGAGCGAAGCTTCGGACCCCAGGAAGGTCGTAGATGTGTCGACCGTCGAGACGTCGACCAGCACCCGCTGCTTGAGGCGGTATCGCTTGAACGCGGCGGCGTTCTCTTGCAGGGTGATCTCATCCCCTGCCCCGCCGACGTAATACGCGTATGCAGCGGCGTCGAGCTTCTCTCTCGCGAGCGGCTCGAAGTCGTCGAGGCGGAGCACGTCTTTCATCTCTTTCATCGCTGCGACGCGGCCGACGCGGCTTCCTGTGCGGCGATGATCAGGTGGCGCACCGCGGCTTCGTCGCCGGCCCTTAGCAATTCGATGGGGTCGGGATCGCCTTCCACTATGGCTTCGAAGAAGCGTTTGCGATCGTCGTAGGTGGCGAGGTTCTCCTTCGCCCACGCCCGCACCTCGTCGAGCAGCTCGCCCAGGCGGGCGTACTCGGCTCCGAATCGCTCGTCGATCTCTCGCTTGATGCGTTTCGCCAGCGCGGGGCTCGCACCCGACGTCGATATCGCGACCGTCAGCGGCGGCTTGCGCACGATCGCGGGAAGGATGAAGTTGCACAGCTCGGGGACGTCGGCAACGTTCACGAGCATTGCTCTTTCCTCGGCATCGGCGAAGATGCGGCGATTGAGCTCCATGTCGGATGTGGCGGCGACGACGAGTAAGCAACCGGTCAGGAGATCGGCCGAGTAATCGTCGGACGCGACGAGGTTCACCTCGGCGCCGCAGAGCTCGAGTCCCTCGACCTTCTCGCGCGCCAGCGGGCCCTCCCCCACCACGAGAGCGGGCCGTCCCTCCAGCACCAGGCAGGCGACGTAGAGGTTCGCGTCGATCATCCAGGAACCATAGGCAACGAAAAAGGCGGGCCCGAAAGCCCGCCTTTCTCATATCTGTGGAGACTTACTTACAGGCCCTTGATCTTCAAGGCGTCGACGCCTCGCATGTGGTCGTTGGTGAAGAGGTAGCCGTTGTGCCACAGCGTGGAGTAGGTCGCGGAGTCCTCGGCCTGGAAGTAGGCCTTCTCGCTCGGCTGTGTCGGATCCTTCGTATCGATCACGCTCACTCCGCCGGTGAACCAGGTGACCGCCACCGCATCCTTCGTCGGGTGCCAGTCCAGACCGTGCGAGAGGCACCACGAGCCGACCCATCCTGCGTAGTGGCCGATGTTGGCGTAGGTCGGGTTGCCGCCTCGGGGCGGGGCAAAGCTGCCCTGGACCAGCGGGAGCTGCGGGTTGGAGATGTCGTAGATCCAGACACGTCCGCTCGGGCTCTGACCGCTGTTGCAATCGTGCGCCGCGAAAGCTTCGTCGTCGATCGCCAAGAGAGTGCCGTCGTCGTTCGCGATCGCGTAATGCGAGTACTGGATAGCGGGATTCACGATGCGGCTGATGATGACCGGCGCCAGGGGGTCGCTGACGTCCCAGATCTGGACCTCACCGGTGCCGACCGCTCCGGCGCAGAAACCGAGAGCGCCGGTTTCTTCCGTAATGGAGAAAGAGACGTCGTGGCAATCCATGACCGTCTTTACGTTGCTGGCGATCTTCGGCTTCAACGGATTGCGCACGTCCACGATGGTGGTGCCGGCACGATCGGCGCTTCCTGCCAGGTTGCCGCCCGCCATGAAGATGTATTTCCCGCCGGGGAAGGGCTTCATCGTGTGCCCCGCGCTGGTGTTGAGCATCGAGACAACGCGGGGCTTCTTTACGTTGCCGACGTCGACGATCATCAGGCCTTCACCGGCGGCGACGGCGCAAGCGTTCTGGGTGAACGACATCGCGACGTAACGAGGGCTGATCACCTCGACGTCGTTATCGGTCCCCGGACAGTGCAGGAACGCGACCTCCTTCATCTTCTTGGTGTCGTAGATGTGCAGCCCGCCGTCTTTCGGCTTGGTGCCTCTCTGGCCGCCGCCCTCGGCGTTGGCCTCACCCGAGAACAGGTAGCGGCCACTGGACGCGAGCTCGCCACCTCCGTCGTAGTTGAAGTTGGCGACGTGGGTCACGTTGTCGGACTTGTTGTACTTCGGCGGGTCGGCCATCGCCGGCGCGACCGCAGCGACGAGCATCGCCGCCCCCAGGATTACTGCCTTGAGCGTCTTCATTCGTCCCACTCCTTGTCTGGATTTCCGTCTGGATTTCCTAAGACCAGGATTCGCCCGTAGGGGGCGCCTTCCTGCCGCCTAGTGGTGGTGCTTACCTTCCTTCAGGCCTTGGACCTCGAAGACGTCGAGGCCCCGCACCCGGTCGTTGGCATAGATGCGCCCGTCGTACCAGTAGGCCGACCAGTAGTTCGTGATGTCCTTCTTCTCCCCCGTGGCCATGTAGAAGGCGATCTCCTCGGGCTGCATCGGGTTCGACAGGTCGACCACGTTCATGCCGCCCGAGTACCACGACGTCACCAGCGTGTAGGTACCGGGGACGAAGTTGAAGAGGTGCGCGCTGCACCAGGTGTTGCGGTCGACATTGGACGAGCCGGCAGGCTGTTGCCCGCGTGGAGGGCCGACGTGACCCTGCAACAGAGGGAGCGCCCGGTTCGTGATGTCGTAGATCCACAAGGAACCTGTGGGGCCACCGATGCAGTCGTTGCCGGCGACCGCCTCGTCGCCGATCACCATGTACTTGCCGTCGTGCGTGATCGCAACGGAGTGCGCGAACTGCGTTGGCGGCACGGTGCGGCCGATCGTGACGGGAGCAAGTGGGTCGCTCACGTCCCAGATCTGAACCTCGCCGAGCCCCGCGCAGAACGCGAGCTTCTCCTTGCCGTGGAAGTGGAACGTGAGGTCGTGGCATCCCGCCCGGTTCGGTTGGAAAGTGGCCGCGACCTTCGGCTTCGCGGGATCGCTAACGTCGAGGATCTGCTCGACCCCGTTACCGTTCGCCAGGCCACCCGGGGACGCGTAGATGATCGGCTTGCCCGGGTACGTCGTCAGGGTGTGCGTGCCGCCGGGCAAGTTGTTGACCGCGCCGAGCAACTTGGGACGCTTCGCGTTGGAAACATCGACGAGACGGACGCCTGCGCCCGGTCCACCACACTGGCTGCTGTGGTAGCCGAGCGCGACGAGGCCGGGCTTCACGACGGCGACGTCGTTCTGCTCGCCGGGGCAAGCGAAGAACCCGACCTTCTTCGGCTTCGCTCCGGAGTTGTCGATGATGTGGATCCCGCCGTCGGCACCCTGCTGCATCGCATAGACGTATCTGCCTGAGAAATCGATGTCCGTGCCCCCGGAGAAGAAGTCCAGGTTCTCGTTCTTGTAGGGGAAATGCGCGACGAGCTTCACGTTGTCGGACTTCTCCACGGCGGCGAGCACTGCGGGGGCCGCGGCCACGCCGGCCAGCAAAACGGCCGTCAATGTCAGAGAGATAGTGCGCAACTTCAAGGTTTACTCCCTTGGTAGATGAGCTTGAAGGGATGGTTCTCCCCTGCCCCCGGCTTCCCTGCGGCCTAAACCCGGACGAAACGGACGGCTAACAGGAAGAGTCGGGCTTACCGGCGACGCCGTGGCGGGCGCCACGCTCGTCCAACAGCAGCGGGATCAGGGGCTCGCCCGGTTGGCCCATGGGCACGTACACCTTCTTCCCCGATAGCAGGGCGGCGATGTCGAGTAGCGCGAGCGTGTTGCCAAC
>JBOGWZ010000121.1:0-5256 GCA_050694075.1 Actinomycetota bacterium
CCGCCCCCGGCGCGCGCTCGCAGAGCCTCTTCCTTCCGGACCTCGAGGGCGATCTCGCGGCAGTCCTCCACGCGCCCACCTCGGGCGCAGAACCGCCCGGTCTCTTTGCCCTCGGACCTGTTCTTTCTCCAGGCCATTCCTCCTCCTTCCATCGAACTATTTCGATACAAGGTAAGCCCTTTATCGATGTTTGTCAATACACGATCTGGGCGCCGACCTGTGGCGCGTAAACCGCCGGCGGTCGTATAACGAATCTCAGGAGGTGATCGAGTGGACCCTCGTCGGATCCTGATCGTCGCCAACCAGACCGCTCCCGGCGCTCACCTCAAGGGCCTCGTGCGTAAACGCATCGAGGACGGCCCCTGCACGTTCATGCTCCTCGTTCCCGCGACCGCAGCCGGAGGGAAGTGGACGTGGACGGAGGGCGAGGCGACCGCCCTCGCGGAGCGCCGGATGGAGGAGGCGCTCGCCGGGTTGCGGGAGGTAGGGGCCGAGATCGAAGGCCGGGTGCACGACGGGCCGCCGATAGACGCGGTGGCCACGCTCATGCAGATCGAGCGCTACGAGCACCACCAGGCCTTTGACGAGATCATCCTGTCGACGCTGCCGCCGGGGACGTCGCGGTGGCTCAAGCAGGACCTTCCCCACCGGCTGGAACGGCGGTACGGGATCCCCGTGACGCACGTGATCGGGGAGTCGCTGCCCGCCTCTCTCGGCTGATCCCTAGAAGTTCCGGGGAGGCGCCAGATCGACCCTCACCCCGAGCAGCCGCACCGGGCGATCGAGCTCGAAGCGATCGAGCACCCGCAGCGCGGCCCGCTTGAGCTCCTGCGGGTCCCTCGTGGGAGCCTCCAGGCGAGCGCTATGAGAGTGGGTGTCGAAGGGCGCGAACCTCACCTTCAGAGCGACGGCCATCGCCAGCCGGTCCTGCGCTCCGATGTCATCCGCCACCGCCCGAGCGAGCCGCGCGATCTCGTCCCCGATCACGCCGCGATCGCTCACGTCGGTCTGGAAGGTCACCTCCTTGCTGCGCGACTTGGCGACGTGGGGTTCCGCGGACACCCGTCCGCCGTGCTCGCCGAGAGCCAGCCGTTTGAGCCACGGACCCGTGCTCGGCCCGAATGCGCCCGCCAACAGCTCTTCGTCCATCCGCGCGAGGTCGTCGACGCTTTGGATGCCGAGGTCCGCGAGCCGGCGGGCGCTCTTCTTGCCCACCCCCCACAGGGAGTCGGCCGGGCGAGAGCTCATGACTTCGGCCCAGTTGTCACGGGTCAGCCTGAACACTCCGCCGGGTTTTGCAAGCGCGGATGCGATCTTGGCGCGCAGCTTGTTGTCGCCGATGCCAACCGAGCACGACAGGCCGGTTCGGGAACGCAGCACGCCCTTGATCTTCTCCGCCACCGTCTCGGGATCGTCGGCGTCGATCTCGAGAAACGCCTCGTCCCACCCGGCGACCTCGAGCACGCCATCCATGGAACCCAGGGTCTCCATGACCCGACTTGACGCGCTCACGTAGATCTCGCGATCGACCGCCAGGAACACTGCCTCGGGGCAGCGACGCGCTGCGGTTCGCAGCGGCATCCCCGACCTGATGCCGAAGCGCCGAGCCTCGTAGGACGCGGTGGAGACCACTCCGCGCTTGGTCGGATCGCCGTCGCCGCCGACGACGACGGGCTTGCCCTTCAGTTCCGGTCGCCGCAACACCTCCACCGCGGCAATGAACTCGTCGATGTCGACGTGCAGAACGTAGGTGGCCACGAGGCAAGCGTCGCGCCGAGGAGGGCGTGGAGCCGTACGGGATGATGTTTCCTGCACACACGACCCGAGCGAGGCTTAGACCATGACCGTGAAACGATCGGGGGGCCGGTCGACCTGTGCCAAGACCGGCAAGAGGCGCTACGGCTCCTACTTCGAGGCTCGGCAGGCGGCGGCCTCGATCCGCAGCGACGTCGGCGAGGAGCACGGCAAGCCCTACGAATGCACGCACTGCCGAGGATGGCACCTCGGACGAACCGGGCCGCCAACGCGATGAGCACGCCTTCGATGTCCCGTCGATCGGCTGAGCGCGCTTCGGCCCTCGAGCATCCTGATCCACACTAGAACAGTGAGGCTGGTGCTCATCCTTGTCGCGCTCGTAGGAGTAGTGCTCGTCGTGATGTGGGCCTTTCAACGAAGCCTGATCTACCTTCCCTCGCAGGGCCCGGTACCGCCCGCCCACGATGTGATCGAAAGAGCGCGCGACGTGATCCTGGAAACGAGCGACAGCCTGCGTCTCCATGCGTGGTTCGTCCCCGCCCGCGCCCCCGGCAACGGCTTCACGGTGCTGGTCGCCAGCGGCAACGCCGGCGACAGGTCACTGCGGGCGCCGCTCGCCGGAGCGCTCGCGGACGAGGGCTTTGCCGTGCTCCTCTTCGACTACCGCGGCTACGGTGGCAACCCCGGGAGCCCAAGCGAGGAGGGACTCGCGCGCGACGCGCGTGCGGCGTACCGGCACCTCATCGAGCAGGGAGTGCCGGATGGACGGCTCCTTTACTATGGCGAGAGCCTCGGCGCGGCCGTGGTGACGGAACTCGCAACCGAGCACCCGCCCGCCGGGCTCGTGCTTCGATCGCCGTTCACCGATCTCGCGGCCGTCGGGCAGGTCCACTATCCCTTCCTCCCCGTCCGACTTCTGCTCCGCGACCGCTACCCGGTGGTCGAGCACATCCAACGGGTGAACGTTCCGACGGCGGTCGTTTACGGGACGGGAGACTCGATCGTGCCTCCCGAGCAAAGCCGCGCCGTCGCGCAGGCAGCGGGGGGAACGACGACGATCGTCGAGGTCGAGGGGGCGGGTCACAACGATCTCGCCCTGTTGAACGGCCGGGACCTGATCGACGCGGTCGTCGACCTCGCCGCCCGCATCGGCGAGTCGCGCTAGGCCGACCCCGCACGAGTCGTTCCGGCCCGACTCCGGTCGGGTGCTCCTCGGGAGGAATCCGCCGTGGAGCCGTCGAAAGCCGTAGTGCCACTTCGATTCCCTGGAGGAACATGCTGGACTTCCTGGCAACTCGCCGGCTCCGCCTGGTGCTTGCCGCTCTTCTCCTGCCCGCGCTGCTCGGAGTCGCCGCGCCCGCGGCCGCCCAGACCAGCGAACCGCAATACCCCTCGCCGGAATGGTTTCAGCGCGAGGCGCTGAACTTCGCCACCGTCACCCAGGCCCCCGCCGAGCAGGCGACCGATCCCGACTTCCAATTGCGCTGGAACCAGCAGAGCGCGGCCAACCGCGAGCACTACATGCGCCGTCGCTACATCGAGAACACATGGTGGTGGGACTCCACCGGCAACCTCTGCAACCACTGGTCCGGTCCGTGCACCGGCGACCCCTACCTCTACCCCGGCGTCGATCCCTTCTACGAGAACGAGGGCCTCGTCGAAGAGGCCATCTACTTCGACGCCCAGGGGGCGCTGCTCTCGGGCCGCGTGTGGGTGCCGAAGTCGTCGCAGCCCGGTGACAACCTCCCCGGAGTCGTTATCGAGACGGGGTCGGTCCAGGCCCCCGAAACCCTCTACTGGTGGTTCGCGCAGACCCTCGTGCGCAACGGCTACGCGGTGATGACCTACGAGGTGCGCGGCCAGGGCCGCTCCGACAACCACGCCGCCAACGGCGAGCCGGGAAGCAACTCGA
Organism: Actinomycetota bacterium; assembly: GCA_050694075.1. Classification (GTDB taxonomy): domain Bacteria; phylum Actinomycetota; class CADDZG01; order CADDZG01; family WHSQ01; genus JBOGWZ01. Next base: position 3,668 of record JBOGWZ010000121.1, read on the forward strand.
ACTCGAGCGTTTTTGCCACCAACCTGGTCGACACGATCGAGTTCTTTCTCTCGACGCCAGACAATCCCTATCCCCGGACCGGAACGCGTGCCGGCGCGCCGATCGACGACTTCAACCCGTTCCACGACCGCATCGATCGTGACCGAGTGGGCATCGTCGGCCACTCGCTCGGCGCGACCGGGGCGAGCGTCGTGCAGGGGATGGATCCGTGGCCCGGACGGCTCCTGAGCTCCAACCCCGTCGACGTCGCGGTTGCGTGGGACAACCTGTCGGCATCGGGATCGCTCGCCGGGCACACGGTGACGCCGCGCGTTCCGACGATGGGTCAGTCGGCGGACTACGGGCTCGTGCCGGTGCCTCACACGTCACCACCCAATCCCCAGGGCAAGAACAGTGGCTTCAATGCATGGAAGCAGGCCGGCGTCTCCAGCTACCAGATCAACGTCCGCGGCGGCACCCACTACGAGTGGTCTCTTCTGCCGGGGTTTCCAACCTCGTCGTGGGAGTGGGGGAATCCGCTTGCGGACCACTACTCGCTGGCGTGGCTGGATCGGTGGCTCAAGCTTCCGGGCGAGGCGGGTTACGACGACGCCGATGCGCGCCTGCTCAACGACGCCGCATGGGTGGATCGGATGAGCTTCTACTTCGACTCGGCTCGTTTCTTCCCAACTCGGACCGGGGCGTGGCAGGACTGTGCGGACATCAAGGCCGGTTGTGAGCCGACGGTTGCGGAGCCTCGCGCTACGAGCCTCTCGCTGGTGGTGGAGGGGAACGGGGCCAGGCGTCAGTTGATCGCAACGCTCGTCGATAGCGAATCGGGGGCCGGGGTCGAGGGCAAGGAGATCTCGTTCTTTGCCGACGGCACAGCCATCGGGACGGCGACAACCGACGCCGACGGGAATGCCACGCTCAAGCCGCCGCGGCCCTACCGCACGGGTCATCGCACCTATCGGGCGGAGTTCCCCGGAGACGAGAACTACGGAGCCTCGTCGGGAGAGGCCAACTCCTGAACCGAACTGTCAGCTCGAGCGGAACAACTCGTTGACGCGCTTCTCGGCTCGGGCGCGGATGCGTCGATCTCCCAGGAGGTTGTCGATGATCCTTCCGAGGCTCTGAACGGGTCTCGATCCCTCGGCCAGCCGAGGCGGCATGACCGGCCTCCGATCGACGCCCGGGTCGCTCTGAGGTGTGCGCTCTCTCATTCGATGCTCCTATCCGACGAGCTCGGACACATAGTAGCCACCGAACACGATTATCCCGAGAAGCAGCGACGCGCCTCCGTAGAAGAAGTAGGCGGTATGTGACGCGCGTCACAGACGGACGTAGTGGTATCAGCTAAACCGCCTATGTGGCATGGACGCGGGGTTCTTCGCAGCAGAGGGCGCCCACGGTCGCGCAGTTTCTCGACCGCTGGCTCCCGGCAATCGAGAGCACGATCAGGCCGTCCACGTTCGCGAGCTATCGCGCCCACGTCCGTCAGCACATCGGCCCGCACCTCGGAGGACTGAGGCTCCCCGATATCGACGCCACCGCTCTCAACTCCATGTACGCGTCGCTGCTGGCGAACGGTTCGTCTTCAGGACGCCCGC
>JBOGWZ010000122.1:0-5142 GCA_050694075.1 Actinomycetota bacterium
AGGTGGGACAGCCGTTCTTCGACCCGCGCCTGGTCGATCGAGAGACCGGCGAGGTGGATACGCTTCCGACCTTACGGCGAACGATCTCCCAGGCAAAGCTGGACGACGTGGTGATCGCGATCGTGGCGCGCTCGGAGACTGTGGCGCCGCGCTGGGCGATCCCCTTGGGACTCGTTTTGATAGACGGCAGCCACACCGACGAGTCCGCGCGTCGCGACTACGAGAGCTGGGCTCCGTTCGTCGTCGTGGGAGGGCTCTTGACCATCCACGACGTCTTCGAAGATCCGACGCGAGGAGGACGGGCTCCCTTCCACATCTACCGGCGCGCGCTGCACTCCGAAGCCTTCGTGGAGGTGAGCGCGCGCGGGAGCCTCCGCGTCCTACAACGGATCGGTGAGGATCTCTGATAGGTCGAGCCCCCGGGGCAGCCCCTGTCCCGTGAACAGGGCGCGGGTCGGGCCCTCACACTCCAGCGCGGACCACGCCAGGACCACCGCTCCCGACCCCCACGTCGGTCTTTCGCGCGGCCAGAACACGCCGTCCGGGAACGTCGCGCCGGTCCAGTAGGAACCGTCAGGGGCGCGCAGGTGTCCGACCCAGTCCAGCAGCGCAAAGGCCTCGTCCCGGAGTCCCATCGCGGTCAGAGTGAGAGCGAGCTCCGCCGTCTCGCCGGTCGTCACCCACGGACGGTCGTCGACGCAGCGCACGCCATACCCCTCCAACACGAACTCGGCCCAGCGTTCCGCAATCCGGTCCGACGCGTCCGAGCCTCCTACGGCGCCGCCGAGAACCGGGTAGTACCAGTCCATCGCGAACTCATCCTTAGGCTCGAACGCCTCCGGGCGATGAGCGATCGCGTGCGCGAGATAGGTGAGCGACAGCTCCCAATCGGGTCGTTGTGCCTCCAGCTCCTGGGCGATGGCAAGCGCGCACCGCAGGCTCAGATGTATGCAGGAGGAGGACGTGAGCAGCGCCCCCGGCCACGGCCGGTAGTCGGCGTCACGGGCCCAGAACACGGCTCCGGTCACGTCCTGCAGTTCGACCGCGAAGTCGACCGCGCGCTCGACCACGGCCCACATACGGTTGAGCCAATAGCGGTCTCGAGTGAAGAGATAGTGGTGCCAGACACCGACGGACACGTAGGCGCAGAAGTTGGCGTCGAGGGTTGGATCGGTCGTCTCGCCGTTGCGATACCCGGCTGCCCACGTCCCGTCCGGTCGCTGGTGGTCGGCGAGCCATCCCAACGCGGCACTCGCCGAATCATGACGACCACCGGCATCGAGAGCCATGGCGGCCTCGGTCAGATCCCAGGGATCGGCGTGACCTCCCGGGAACCACGGGATGCAGCCGTCGTCGAGCTGAACGACGGCGATCGCGTTGACGGTTCGCTTACGCGCGTCCATCGCCTGCCCCCTTGTTGGGGGAACCCCGGCGCCAAGGCGCCCCGATTGTGGCCCCCCTCCCCCCGGTTCCCCCCTTCCCCCTCCTCTTGACGGCGTATACGACGAGGCTCTTGCCCAGGAGTGGGTCGAGCGACCGCTCGAGGATGCCAACGATGCGCGCTCCCGACGTGATCTGCCACACGAGGAGGCGGTGGTAGGCGCGCACCGGGGCGCGTTCGCCCAGCACGCACTTTGCCCACCAGTAGGGGGAGTGAAAGGCGTGAGCGTGGTGCCGGTCCGTGACGAAGAAGCCTGCGCGGCGAAGCTTGTCCACTAGCTCGCTCCTCCGGTAGATGCGCAGGTGGCCGCCGGCCGTCGCGTGGTATTCGCGCGACAGGGCCCAGCAGAGTAGTTCCGGCCAGAAACGAGGCACGGTGACCGCGACGCGGCCCCCGGGCTTCAGCACGCGCGCGATCTCCCCTAGGGCGCGGTCGTCCCGCCGGATGTGCTCGAGAACCTCTGAGGCGATGACCGTATCGAAGCTTCGATCGACGAATGGAAGTTGGAGGGCGTCGGCTCGTACGCACGCTGCCGTCAGGTCCGGATCGATCTCGCCTTCCTGCGTCATTGCCGCCGCCATACCAGATGTGTCCTTTAGCACGACGTCGTCGACGTCCACCGAGATCGTGTGGGTCGATCGCCGCAGTGACTCGAACGTGTGGCGGCCTGCTCCGCAGCCGAGATCGAGCACGAGCTCTCCCGCGGTGAGTCCGAGGCGGTCGTAGTCGACGGTCAGCAAGACTCGATTGCCTCTCGGTACACACCGACGATGGCTTCTGCGGAGGCGCGCCACGTGAACCGGCGCAGGGCGCGACGGCGTCCGGCCGCTCCGATCTCCGCCCGCATCGTCGTGTCGCCCAGTAGGCGTCCCACAGAGGCCGCGAGAGCCCCGGCGTCACCGGGGGCAACCAGCAGCCCTGCGTCACCGTTCGTTCCCACGACCTCGGGAAGGGCCCCTCCGGTCGTCGCAACCAGTGGAACTCCGCACGACATCGCCTCGACGGCGGGCAGAGAGAAACCCTCGTACAACGACGGGACGACGGCCACCTGGGCCTGCGCGTACAGCTCCACCAGTCGGAGCCAGTCGACGCTTCGTTCGAAGCGCACCGCGCCCTCCAGGCCGAAGCGCTCGATCGCCCTCGCCACCGGCCCGTTCGGGCTGGTCCTGCCGACGACGACCAGGTGCGCGTCGTGCTCCGTTCGGACCTTGGCAAGCGCCTCGATGAGGTGGAAGAGCCCCTTCAGGGGGACATCGGCGCTGGCCGTCGTGATGATCCGGCCTCGGACCCTTTCGATCTGGGGAAGGGGGCGGAAGAGATCCGCGTCCACCCCGTTGTGCACGACGCTCGTCCTATCCACTGGAACCCGGAAGTCCCGGTGCACATCGGCGCGCGCCGACTCCGACACGCACACGATCCGGTCCAGCCGACGCGCCACTCTGGACTGCATGCGTGTGAACGAATACCAGCGCGACAGACCGATCTTGCACTTGAGACCACGAGCGTGCGCGAGATCGAGGCGTCTGTCGATCGAACAGGGATGATGCACCGTGGTTACGACCGGGAATCCCGCGCGCTTCAGCGCCAGTAGTCCATACCCCAGTGACTGATTGTCGTGAACGACATCGAAATCCTCTCGGTGCGATCGCAGAAGGCGCGCGGCCCTCAAAGTGAAAGTTAGTGGCTCGGGGAACGCCGCCGTGCACATCAGTCCGTATTCGAGGACGTCCACAACATCCCGGAACTCTTCGCGCGCCGGCGACCTGAACGGATCCTCGGGGCGATAGAGGTCGAGGCTCGGTACTGGCCGGAGCGTCACGTCGGAATCTAGCTCGGGATAGGGAGGACCGGAGAACACCGTCACGCGATGGCCGAGATCGGAGAGCGTCCTGCTCAGATACCGCACATAGACGCCCTGGCCCCCCGAATGTGGATTGCCGCGATATGTAAGTAACGCGATACGCAACGGTCCGCCCCAAGACATGGCTCGTAAGGATAAGGGGCACCCCGTCGGCGGTAGCATCGCGACCATGGGCGAGGGTCTCAGCTTCACCTTCACGAACGAGCAGGATGAGTTCCGCCGGTCGGTAAGACAGTTTGCCCAGGAGAAGATCGCACCGCGCGCGGCCGAGATCGACGAAGCCGACGAATATCCCTGGGACATCGATGAGGCCTTGGTCCGCCACGGTTTCGCCGGCGTCTCCTACCCAGAGGAGTACGGCGGGTCGGGAGGGGGAGCGGTCGAGCTCTGCATCTTAGTCGAGGAGATCTCCCGAGCTTCGGCCGGGGTCGCTCTGATCCCCGCGGTGAACAAGCTCGGGGCGATCCCGATACTCCTCGCCGGCACCGAGGAGCAAAAGAAGCTGGTGTGCGACGGCATCACGACGGGGGAGCATCGGATGTCGTACTGCCTCACCGAGCCGGGCTCCGGTTCGGACGCGGCCGCGATGCGGAGCCGCGCGGTCGAGGACGGCGATCAGTGGGTTCTCACCGGTTCCAAGCGATTCATCACGGGGGCCGGCGCCTCGGATCTCTACACGTACTTTGCCGTCACCGCCCCGGACGCGCCGAAGGGCCGAAACATCACTGCCTTTCTCGTCACCTCCGACATGGATGGGTTCTCGCTCGGGCGCAAGGAGGACAAGATGGGGATCCGGGGCTCGCCGACGCGCGAAGTGGTCCTGGACGGCGTACGGATCCCCGCCGACAACGTGATCGGTGAGGTGAACGAGGGGTTCCAGATCGCGATGCGAACGCTCGACTTCTCCCGGCCCACGGTTGCCGCGCAGGCTCTCGGCATCGCCCAGGGCGCGTTCGATTTTGCGGTTGAATACTGCCGGGAACGAAAACAGTTCGGCAGGCCGATCTCGTCGTTCCAAGGGATGCAGTTCATGTTCGCGGATATGGCAATGCGGATCGAAACTGCGCGCATGGCCGTGTACCGTGCCGCGAAGGCGATCGACGACGACGACCCGAACGTCTCCTATTGGGCCGCGATCGCGAAGTGCTTCGCATCGGACACCGCGATGGACGTTACGACCGACTGCGTGCAGGCTCTCGGCGGCTACGGTTACGTCAGGGAGTATCCCGTAGAGCGTTTCATGCGCGACGCGAAGATCACGCAGATCTACGAGGGCACCAACCAGATCCAACGCGTCGTCATCGCCCGCAGCATCTTCGGGAAGCACTGAAGTGGCCGTTCAGATCGCTCCTCCGGCCCCCCCGCTCGAACGTGGTCACGGCGGTGGTGGTTCTGATTGGGTCGAGCTGTTCACGGCCGCCAACGAGATCGATGCCCATCTCCTTGTGGGCCGGCTGACCGAGGACGGTGTTGCCACCAGGACCCTCGTGGACAAGACGACCCCAGGCGCGTGGCTTTTCGGAAGTTCTCATCCGTGGGCGCCCGTCACCGTTTTCGTCCGACGTTTCCAGCTCGAGGATGCGCGCATCGTGCTGGCCGAGATCTCGATCGGCCTGGATCCCCCCGAGGACGAGGTGGATGGCGGCCGAAGGGGCTTCGGGTTGTTGTGGTGGTCACTGGCGCTCGTGCTGGGCGCGCTGTTCACGTTGCTGTCCCTTGCGCACTCCGCCGACGTCATCAAGCAGTGCCGGGACGCGGGTCGGTGTCCGGTCGAGGCCAGGCCGTGACGGAGGAGGAGTGGGTCGAGGTCGCGAGCGCGCGCGACGACTATGAGGCGCAG
>JBOGWZ010000123.1:0-5139 GCA_050694075.1 Actinomycetota bacterium
AGGAACGGCGAGCCGAAGCACGTGGAGAAGGTCGCCTCGGGCTCGCTGCCGAGCCCCGCTTCGGTGCCGGCGAGCTTGGACGTGAAACCAGAGAGGAAGTGATACTTCGCAGACTCCGGCGAGAGGCGCGCGATCGGCGGCAGCACTCCGAACGCGTCCGCGGTGAGGAACACGATCGTTTGGGCATGGCCGGCGCGTCCCTCCGGCACAAAGCCGGGGATGAACTCGAGCGGGTAGGCGACGCGGGTGTTCTCCGTGATCGAGTCGTCGTCGAAGTCCACCTCCCGCGTGCGTGGGTCCACGACGACGTTCTCGACCACCGAACCGAAACGGATCGCGGCCCAGATCTGCGGCTCCTTCTCCTCCGAGAGCCGGATGCACTTCGCGTAGCAGCCCCCTTCGAAGTTGAAGACGCCGTTGGCCGACCACCCATGCTCGTCGTCGCCGATGAGCCGGCGCGACGGATCGGCCGACAAAGTGGTCTTGCCCGTGCCGGACAGCCCGAAGAACAGGGCGACGTCCCCGCGCTCGCCGACGTTCGCCGAGCAGTGCATCGGGAGAACGCCCTGCACGGGATACAGGTAGTTCGCGGACGTGAAGATCGACTTCTTCATCTCGCCCGCGTATTGCGTCCCACAGATCAGCACGAGCTTGCGCTCCAGGTCGAGTCCCACGAACGCGTCGGAGTTCGTGCCGTCTCTATCCGGCACCGCGGCGAAGTTCGGGGCCGAGACCACGACGAACTCGGGATCGAAGTCCTCTAGCTCGCCCGGCCCGGGGCGGCGAAACAGCTGCTTCGCGAAGATGGCGTGCCACGCAAGCTCGGTGATCACCCTCAGCCTGATCGTGTGATCCGGGTCCGCCCCGATGTAGCCGTCCACGACGAACAGCTCGCGCCCCTCGAGATGGCCCTTCGCACGCTGGAACAGGGCGTCGAATACCGCCGGCTCCACGGGTTGATTGGCCTTGCCCCAGTCGATCCTGTCGGCCGAGTCCCCGTGGGAGACGAAGAACCGGTCCTTGGGAGACCGGCCGGTGCGCGCCCCAGTGCGACTGACGAGCGCGCCCGACGCCGAGAGGTCACCCTCCTCACGCGCCACCGCGCGTTCGATCAGTGCGGGAACACTGAGGTTTCCGCGCGCGGTGCCTGCGCGTATCCCAAGGTTCTCTCCGAGCATCTGCTTCGTCTCCCTGCGGCGGTAGTGGGGCGTTGAGCCTACCGCCTCGCCCCGAGGCCTCCACTGTTAGACTGCCGCCACTTCAGGATCGCCGGGTCGGCTACCAAGGGGGAGCAGAGTGGCGCAGGTACAGGCCTACATACTCATCCAGACCGAGGTCGGCAAGGCCGCCCAGGTGGCCAAAGAGGTCCGGGACATCGACGGTGTCGAGGCCGCCGAGGACGTAACGGGTCCCTACGACGTGATCGTGCGCGCCAGCGCTGCCAACGTCGACGATCTCGGCAAGCTGGTGGTCGCCAAGATCCAAGCGGTCGACGGCATCACTCGTACGCTCACCTGCCCCGTCGTTCATCTCTGAGCGCTCACGGGGAAAGCTCGCCGGACCGCGCCCGTTGGGGGCCGGGGACGCGCGCCGTGTCTCCGCCGCTTCCGCCGCGGCAAGAGGGTGAACCGGTCGCACCTATCCTCGACCTCTCGACCACGTACGCGTTCGACGACACCGACGTGTTCGCGAAGGCATCCGAGGAGAAGGTCGGAGCCGGTTACGTGTACACGCGCTGGGCAAACCCCACGGTGGACGCGTTCGAGGCGGCGGTCGCCGATCTCGAGGGCACCGGCGATGCCGAGGCGTTCGCGACCGGGATGGCCGCGATCGCCGGCGTGTTCCTCGCACTCAGCGGCTCCGGCGATCGCATCGTGGCGGCGCGCCAGCTCTACGGAGGAACGTTCTCGCTTCTGACGCAGCTGCTTCCTCGCTACGGCATCTCCGCCGACCTCTTCGACGTGAGCGACCACGAGGGCATCGCGAAGGCCCTCGCCGGTGCCAATCTCCTCTACTGCGAAACGATCGGGAACCCGCGCATAGTCGTTGCGGATCTTCCGCGCTTGGCCGAGCTCGCGAGGGGCGCGGGCATACCGCTGGTGGTCGACAACACTTTCGCGAGCCCGATGCTGTGCCGTCCCATCGAGCACGGCGCGTCGGTCGTCGTGCACGCCGCGACGAAGTTCCTGGGCGGCCATCACGATCTCATGGGAGGAATCGTGTGCTCAGATCCACCAACGATCAAACGGATCGCAGACGTGGCCCGAGACCTCGGTCCGTCCTTGGCTCCCTTCAACGCGTGGCTGGCGCTGAGGGGGATCGCAACCATGCATCTCCGGGTGGAGCGCGCCTCCGCCTCCGCGTTGGAGATCGCGCGCTTCCTCCACGACCACCCCGCGATCGAGACCGTCTACTACCCCGCGCTGGAATCCGATCCGTCGAAGCCGCTCGCCGACCGCCTCCTCGGCGGGCGTGGCGGAGGCATGCTCGGCTTCGACGTCGCCGGGGGGCGGAACAGGGCGCGACGGTTCCAGGAGAAGCTCCGGATCATCCGCCGCGCCGCGTCGCTCGGCGGTACCCATTCGCTGATCGTGCACGCCGCGTCGGTGACGCACACGCAGCTCTCGCCCGAGGAGCTCGAGGCCGCGGGCATCTCCGAGGGCTTCTGCAGGTTGTCGGTCGGGCTGGAGGATGTCGCGGACCTGATCGGCGACCTCGACCAGGCCCTGGCCTAAGGTCCTTTGTGGACCGTCAGCCCCCTCCCAGAGGAGCTGGCGCTCCTTAAAGGAGCGTAGGCCGCTCAGACCTCGGGGCGGAGGTGCCCCTCGAGGCCGTGGAACTCCGAGCGGATTTCTCGCGCCAGGAGGTCCTGGACCACCTCCTCGACCGTGTAGCCGTTGTGGCAGATGTTCACGACGTTCTCGGTAATCGGCATCCACACGTCCTTGTCTTGCCCGAGCTCGAGGATCGGCTTGCAGCTCTTCACGCCCTCGGCCACCATGTTCATCGAGCTGATGATCTCGTCGATCTTCCTTCCCTTTCCCAGCTCGATCCCGACGTAGTGGTTGCGCGACTGCGGGCTCGCGCACGTCGCTATGAGGTCCCCCACGCCGGCGAGACCGAGGAAGGTGATCGGCTGGGCGCCGAACGCGATCGAGAAGCGCGCCATCTCCGCCATTCCCCGCGTCATCACCGTCGCTTTCGTGTTGTCTCCGAAGCCGAGCCCGTCGGCCATGCCAGCCGCGATCGCGATCACGTTCTTGAACGCGCCTCCGATCTCACATCCGGCGACGTCTTGGTTGGAGTAACAGCGGAACGTGGTCGTGTGGAACACCTCTCGCAGGCGCTCGGCCGTGTCCGCGTCCCGGCACGCGATGGTCGACGCGGCTGGGAACCCTCGCACGACCTCCTTCGCGAGATTGGGCCCGCTCAGGATGGCGATGTTGCTCGGCGACAGGCCGTCGATCTCCTCGGCAAGCACCTCCGACATCCGCTTGCGGGTGTCGATCTCGATCCCCTTGGTCAAGCTCACGAAGACGGGAGCCGATCCCGAGATCGCGGCGACCTCCTTGAGCACGGCACGGAACCCGTGCGACGGAACCGCCATGACGACGATCTCCGCGGACTCCAGAGTCTCGTCCAGCTCGTTCGTGGCGCGGAGCTCCTCCGGCAGACGAATGTCGGGGAGGTACTCCGGATTCTCGTGATAGAGGTTGATCGTCTCGGCGAGCTCGGGACGCCGCGCCCACAGAATCGTCTCGTCCTCGCCCTTCTGGGTGATGATCGATGCGACCGTCGTGCCCCACGACCCCGCACCGACGAACGCGATCTTGCTCACGCGGCGGTTCTCTTCGGGCGCCGAAGGTCCGGCACCGCCGGCCTCAGGCTGGCCACGAGCACGGCTATGCGGCCCATGATCTCCTTGCCCGCCGTCCTCCAGTCCTCGATCGAGCTCGGGTCGCCGACAGCGTGGAACGGCTCTCCCATCCGCACGAGCACGTCTTGACCCGGCCGCCAGTTCTTCGCATAGCCCTTGGGCCAGATGTTCTGCGTGCCCCAGATAGCGCCGGGGACCACCGGCGCGCCCGATGCAAGCGCGAGGCGGGCGAGGCCCGTCTTGGCCTCCATCGGGTTGAGCTCGGGATCGGTGGTCACCGTCCCCTCGGGGAACACAACGATCACCTCGCCCCGGTCGAGCGCGCGCAGTGCATGGTCGAGGGCCATTGGGGCGTCCTTGGTCCCGCGCCTCACCTCGATCTGCTTGGCCCCCTTGAGCACCCATGCGATGCGCTTGTCCTGGAAGAGCTCCGACTTCGCGAGGAAACGCGGGCGGCGCCTCGTCTTGTCCACCGCGTAGGCGGCGGCGAAGGCATCCAGGTACGCGATGTGGTTGAAGGCGACGAGGGCCGGTCCCTTGCGAGGGATGTTCTCGAGACCCTCGAACGTCCAGTCGAACCACGCGGCCAGCCACGGCCTGAGGACGGCCTTGGCCAGCAGATAGGTGGACTCCATTGCCCTCCCCGACGCGGATACCCCACCGTATGGGTGCGGCCCATATCATACGGAGCCACGTGAAAGGCCACCAGCTCACCATCGCTCAGCTATCGGACATCCACTGCGGCCACCCGATGTTCGACCACGAGCTCATGGAGCACGTCATCAAAGAGATCGACGACCTGGGACCGGACCTCGTGGTCGTGGCCGGGGATCTCACCTCCGAGGGCTACGCGCCGGAGTTCCGTGCCGCGAAGCGCTACCTCGATCAGCTGAGCCATCTCGAGATGGTCGTGATCCCCGGCAACCACGACCTGAAGAACGTGGGGTTCCTTCACTTCCGGGACGCGTTCGGCAGGTCGGAGCGGGTCGTGCGCGTGCCGTTCAAGCACCCCGAGGGAAAGGCCTCCGAGGTCTTCGCCACCGTTCTCGCCATCAACTCCTCCAAGCCGGACCTGGACGAGGGTGAGATCGGCCAGACGAAGTACGACCGGATCCGCCAGTCCTACGAGTGGCCCGACGATTACCGGATCTTCGTTTTGCACCACCACCTCGTCTCCGTGCCGGGCACGGGCCGTGAGCGGAACATCGTGTGGGACGCCGGAGACGTACTGGCGCTGTTGAGCGAGGTGCACGTCAACCTCG
>JBOGWZ010000124.1:0-5096 GCA_050694075.1 Actinomycetota bacterium
CTCTTGCACGGGCGCGATTCCGACCGCGGCGAGCAGACGCTCGAGGAGATTCGCGCGGCCGGTGGAAGCCGGCCACACCGCCTCCACCTGGCGGACCTCGCATCCCTGGAGGAGGTGAGACGTCTCGCGGGGGAGGTCGAGGCGCAGCACTCCCGCCTCGACGCGCTAATCAACAACGCAGGGATAGGAGCGGGCAGGGGTGTCGGGCGCGAACTCAGCCATGACGGCTACGAGCTCCGCTTCCAGGTCAACTACTTGGCTGGCTTCCTGCTGACGACCCTGCTGCTGCCGCTGCTGCGTCGCTCTGCGCCGGCGCGCGTGGTGAATGTGGCGTCGGCCGGTCAGTCTCCGGTCGACTTCGACGACCTGATGCTCGAGCGCGGCTACGACCGCTGGCGCGCCTACACGCAGAGCAAGCTGGCACAGATCGTCTTCACCTTCGAGCTCGCCGGGAGACTCGACGGGGCGGAGGTGACGGTCAACGCTCTGCATCCGGCGACGTTTATGGACACCAAGATGGTGCGAGAGGTCGCGACCCCGATAAGCAGCGTGGAGGAGGGCGCCGAGGCGACGCTCCGTCTCGTCACCGCGCGCGAGCTCGAGGGTGTCACCGGTAAGTACTTCGACGGAGTGGGGGAGGCCCGCGCCCACTCGCAGGCATACGACCCCAACGTCCGGCGCCAGCTCTGGGGCCTGAGCGAGGAGCTCTGCGGTCTCGGAGCCCTCGCCTAACTGGGCCCGACCACGTCAGGACCCGATTCGACGATCTGTTTCAGTCGGCGGACGTCGCGTGCGATGTTCCTGCGGACGGCAGGGCCGATCAGGGCGCCGGCCAGCCAGTAGAAGCCTTCCGGATCTCCCTCCACTCGCACGCTCGCACGCGTTCCGCCGGGCGCGTCCTCGAACGCATATGTCACCCTCATCGGGAACGGGCTCTTGATCGAGTGGAGCACGATGCGCCGGCCCGGCTCGAGCTCGGCCACCTCCATGACGTACTCGATCCGGCGACCCATGAAGTGAGCGACGCGCTCCACGCGCGTCCCAACCGCCGTCGGACCCGGCGTGAGGCGCCGCGCCTCGGAGATCCCTCCGATCCAGCGCGTGTCGTTCTCGGCCTCCATCGCGATCGCGGCGACTTCGCCGGGGGGGCGCGCAATCTCGATCCGCGCAGTCACGTCGATTCCCATCCCATCCTCCTCGTCTTAGTCCCCGAGGCGATTCCGTCCCGGATCTCTCCCCTCGGCAACCGCCGCGAGGCGGGCCGAGTAGTGCTCCCACCCCAACCGGTGGATCTCGATCTCCTCCGGCGGCAGGTCGCGGTGCGTGAGGCGGATCAGTGTCCCGTCGCCGTCGGGCACGAGCTCGATCACAACGGTCGACGACCCGGGCGGAACGGGCGGACCCTCGCCCTCCCAGCCCCACGTGAACACGACCCGCTCGTTCTCGACGACCTCCACGACGCGGCCCGAGGCGAAGCCGTCGCCGGTCACGTTCACCCTCCAGGTGCCTCCGGGTTCGAGCTCGATCTCGGCCTCCGTCCCCTGCCACGCCATCCACTTGGCGGCGTCGGTGAAGTAGGCGAAGACGATCGTCGGCGGCACCGACACCCGTCTCTCGACGACTAGATCATCGGTTTCCGTCACCTCGTCTCCTCCTCGATCAACGTCACCAATCGATCCAGGGACGACGCCCACATCTTCTCGAGCGTCGCGCGGAGGGGGCCGAGCGCCTTGCGATCGGCTCGATAGAGGCGCAGACGGCCCTCTTGCCGCACCGACACGAACCCCGCGTCGCGCAGCACGCCGAGGTGCTGCGACACCGCCGCGAAGCTGACGTCGAAGCGCGCTGCGATGGCGCCGGCCGCGAGCTCACGGTCCCACACGAGCCTCAGGATCTCGCGGCGGCGAGGCTCGGCGACCACCTGCAACGCGTCCACGGTCCTCCTCGGTTGACGCCCTCGGTCATAGGTGATATTTAAGTGATAACTTAAACGAAGGAGGGAGCAATGGCAACGATCCTTCTGCGCATGCCCGTGGACGCCGAGCCGCGGACGATCTACCAGGCGGTTTCGACGTCGGACGGCGTGAGCGGGTGGTGGAGCGAGCGCACCGAGGGCCCGGAGGGAGCCGGCTCGACGATGAAGGTGGCCTTTCCCGACGCCCCGATCACGTTCGACTTCGAGGTCACGAGAGAAGAGCCGGGCGAAGGCGTCACATGGCGCTGTCTCGCAGGGCCCCCGGAGTGGATCGGCACCGACGTCTCCTTCGACATCGACACCGGAGACGACGGGGCAACGAGCGTGCTGTTCCGCCACGACGGGTGGGCCACGACCGAGGAGTCGTTCCCCTTCATCGCCTACTCGTGGGCGCAGATCCTTCCGCGCCTCAAATCGCTGTCGGAGACGGGCACGCGGGAACCGTTCTTCAGGTTCTGAGCTCGGGAGCCTAGAATCCCGCCCATGCACGCCATAGAGGCGGAGGGCACGCGTCCGCTGATCCCGTGTTGAACCTGATCGCTTTGCGTACTCACTGCCTTGCCAAGCGCGGTGTCAGCGAGAGTCACCCGTTTGGGCCCGGCGTCCTGGTGATGAAGGTTGGAGGCAAGATCTTCGCGATCATCGGAGAGGACGACGACCCGCTCACGATAAGCCTCAAGTGCGAGCCTGAGATCGCCGTCGTTCTTCGTTCGGCACACGACGCGGTGCAGCCCGGATATCACTTGAACAAACGTCACTGGAACACCGTGACCCTGGACGGGACCATCAAGGGAACGCAGATCTTCGAGTGGGTGGATGACTCGTACGACCTCGTCGTCGATGGACTCCCGCGGCGACTCCGAGAGGAGATCCGCTCACCATCCGAGCCCGGGGGCTAGGAACTCGGCCTCCCGCGTCGAACCTCAACAGCGCTGGACGGTCCTCCGAGGAGGTATCTCCGTGAAGTCGAGAAGCTGTGCGTCCATGGTGATCCTGGCCCTCGCCGCGTCGCTGCTCGCGGCGCCGACAGGCCACGCGGCCCCGAGCAGAAAAGCGAAATCGGCCCCCCAGGTCGTGGGCACCGACAAGGCAGGGGACTGGGGATGCAACCAGGACTGCACGCTCGCCCCGCTCGGCAATCCGCTGGGTCAGGACCTCGTCAAGGCCTCGATCGGACTGGCCAACCCGAAGACCGTCCACTTCGTCATCGGCGTCGACAGCCTCCCCCCATGGGGAGGGATCCCCGAGTTCTCGCGCTACACGTGGGAGTTCAGCGTCGGCGGGGAGGCGATGCAGCTTAGCGGTGCGTTTACCGAGTACATCCGAGGGATCTGCAACCCGGCCTACAACCCGATGATCTGCCCGCCGCCGCGCGATCCGGGTTCGGCACCGTTCTTCCTCCGGGTGGGAGGGTGCACCGTGGGTGGGCCGTGTGAAGAGGTTGGGCTCCTGCACGGCAAGTTCGACCCCGGCGCGGGCACGATCACCGTCCCCGTCCCCCTCAAGCTGCTGAAGGCGAAGCCGGGATCGAAGATCGGCCCCGGCGCCAGCCTGTTTGGGGGGACCATCTACGCGGCACCCGCCGCGTTCGTCACCAGCACGGCGCTGCCGGCGGACACGATGACGGTTACGAAGACCTTCGTGGTGCCGAAGGGGAAGTAGCAGTAGCGGATCCCACCCCCAGCGAAGCACGAGCGTCCTCGAAGCGGTGAACGCCGGTCGTTGCTGGCAGGATGCCCTAGATGAGCATCTCGGTGCTGAGCAGCGTGCTGTGGCACAACCCCGAAGACAAGAGCGCAGAGGTATGTCGCCTCGTCGAATCACGCGACGGCTTCGTCTTCGAGGGGGTGGTGCTGTTACCCGCGGACGGCGTCCCCTGCCGAGTTGAGTACCGAGTGGAAGCCGATTTCGGGTGGCGAACCCGGAGGGCGGACGTCCGCATGGAATGTGGATCTTCGGAAAAAGGACTTTCGGTCACGCACGAAGAATCCGGATGGCTGCTCAATGGCGAGCATCAGGAGCAGCTGGATGCCTGCACCGATGTCGATCTCCGCTTCACCCCAGCAACGAACACGTTGCCCATACACCGGCTCTCGCCCGCCGTGGGTGAGACGGTGGAGGTTCGGGCGGCGTGGGTGGGCTTCCCCGACCTCAAGGCGACCCCGTCGACACAGAGCTACGAGCGATTGAGCGAGACCACGTATCGCTTCCGCTCCGGCGACTTCGTCGCCGACCTCGTCGTCGACGACGTCGGCCTGGTTCTTCGCTACGGCGATGACTTCTGGACGATGCTCGCTCACGCCGCCGCACCGTAGGCGTCACCTCGCCGAAAGCAGGAATTGACCCCGCGTCCGAGAACCTGTTCCCCAGAACCCGAGAACCGAAAGGGGCAGGGATGACCGGACGTAGCTACAGGGTCGTGGCCGTTGTCGCGACGCTCGGCATGCTCGTCGGAGCGATCGCGGCCGCCCCGGCGGAGGCCAAGAAGAAGAAGAGATGTCGCGCCTATTCGTCGGCCGGCGTCGGCAAGGACGCCGAACTCTCGGTTGTGACCGACAAGGCGACCGCCAAGAAGCCCCTCGAGGTGATGCTCCCGACCGAGCCCGGCTTCGGTTTCAGCAGCCCCGACCCCGAGAGCGGTCAAGGGCCGGTCAGCTACGCCTACCAGAACGTCCAGGTGGACTCCAAGAAGGCCTCGGCCAAGTTGTTCGTGCGCGTCGAGTTCCTCCAGCTGTGGGACTACGACCTCTACCTGCGCCCGGACGGAGGTGTAGCCAGTCACTGGGCGGCCGGATTCAACCAGGCGCCGTTCGTGCCCGGGGTGACCGACGGCACCGGCAACGGCGGCCATTCGGAGATAGGCGCCGAGGAGATCCACGGCGCGGACTCGCTCGACTGCACCGGCTACACGGTCGACGTCACCAGCGCCACGACGACGGGGGGCGACGTCACGCTCAAGCTCTGGCTCGGCAAATAGGAAGGGGCCGGGGGGAACCAGTGAGGCGCCTTGGCGCCGGGGTTCCCCAACAAGAGTCCCTCACCCGGTAGCCATCCGGGGCGTTCGCCCCTCTGGTGATATACATAGGCAATGCCTAGGCAGCGGTCCTACGCGGCCGGGGAC
>JBOGWZ010000125.1:0-5084 GCA_050694075.1 Actinomycetota bacterium
GTCGGAGATCTCGCCGTCGATCCGCTTTGCGGTCGTGGGGTCGTGACCCACGAAGACGGTTCGCCCCCGACCGCGCGTCACCCCGGCCCCCACCACGGGGGGGCCGGAGCCGGGAGGGTCACTCTCGTCGCGTGCTTCCGCTCCCGGCGTGATCGTCCCCACGAGCGCGATCGCGATAGAGATGATGAGAATCCTCATTCGTTTCTCCCTTTGTTCGGCGCGGCGCGGAACCCAACCATCTGGATCCAGCTCCCGCGGAAGAGGAACGGCATTGCGGTGCAGGGGCCGACGACCCCACCGGTGAGCGAACAGACCCGGACCTGAGCATGGTCACGCCGATAGTCGTTGGGGTCTTGCGAGCCGTACTCGTCTTGCAGCGAGCTCAGGCTTCGTGTGAGGACCTTCTCGAGCAGTGCGAGCCTTCGTCGTTTCCCCAGCCAGTCGTGGTGCACCGGCAGCGCCGAGCTCGTGGGCTTGAGGATCCGCAGCGCGAGATTGTCGAGCGTCTCCATCTCGTACAGGTGGCTGGGGGAGGCAGACTCGCGCAGGAAGACATCCTCGGGCAGAACCTCTGCGAACAGCTCCCGGCGGAGCTGGGTTACGAACTCGTCGAAGATGGTGGGCGCAGGACCGTCCGTGCCCGGTTCCGCCGCCGCGCGTGGGTACTCGCCGAAGGTCGAACCGCTCCATCCCTCGAGCAGGTCCAAGGCCTTCTTCATCCGCTCGCCCGGAGAGCCCGCCCGCCGGATCCTTAGCAGCAGGGGCACGAACTCCCGGGCCCGGAAGTCGGTCGTCCCCCACTTCCGCTCGAGGTCCTGCAGCTCCTCGAAGGACACCCGTCGGTTGCGCCGCAGCAAGTCGAAGATCGCTTTGATCCTGAAGCCTCGCCCGTAGGGGACGGGCGTGGATCCGCTGACTGCACCCTTCCACCCCTGCGCGGGCTTGTTGTTCCAGTTGGCGATCCAGCCGCGTCGCGGGTCGATGACGTGGGGCATGTCCTTCGTCTCGATCAGGCCGCGCCAGTCGAAAGCTCCGGTGCCGGGAACCGGGAATCGTTGGTCGACTCCGGGATGCCTCTTCGGGTAGAGGCCCGGGTGCCAGTAGAGGATGTGCCCGTCTGCGTCCGCGTACATCACGTTCTCGTTCCACGAGACCGTCTTGACCGCGGTCACGAACTCCTTGAGGTTGTCGGCACGCGAGAACTCGAACATCCCCTCGATCGAGTCGAGCTCGCGTTTCCAGAGCGCGAACTGCACCGAGCGCGCATCGTTGCCGTCTTCGCTTGTCGCCACGATCGGACCATGGCCCGTGCGACAGACCTCCACATGCTCTTCGAAGTCGTCCTGGGGCCCGGTGAGCGCAGCTCGATAACGAACGACCTCGATCCGGCATCGCTGGTTGCTCCACCGCCCGGCGTGGAAGTACTGCTTGGTCCCGTCGTCGGTGGTCCGCACTCTCTCGATGAAGCTGTCGATGGTCTTGGAGTTACCGGTAGTGAGCCCCCACGCGGTTCGCTTGCCGTAGCCGATCCCTACCACCGGTATCCCGGCGACCGAGATACCGCGGGCATGATGGCCGGCGCCGTGGACCTCGTGCTCCACGAGCAGGTTGGGGTATGCGTAACCGACCTGCGGCCCGCTCACCAGCAGGGCGCCGTCGTTCGATCGTTGAGGCGCGATCGCGACCAGGTAGGAGCCCCCCTTGATGCCGTTACGGAACCCTTCGATCGCGTGCACCACCTGCTCGACCTCTCGGGCGGCATCGGCGCCGCGGTCGGGAAACGGCAGCGGGGTCGGATCGATGTCGTCCGGGAGGATGGGGGCCGGAGCGGCCCCTGTTCCCGGTCCGGTCTCCAGCCCCAGCGGGAGCCGGTCGGCGTAGTCGGCCCAGCGCCGGAAGACGCTCGCAGCCTGGTCGGGCTGGTTGCGGAAGGTCCCCTCGGAACGGGGGATCGTCGTGGGCGCTTTGGCTTCGTCGAGCCACACCACGTCCTTGAAGATCAGGCGCCCGGTGCGCTTGCCGTGCATCGTGGTGAGGTCGCGGAGCGTCCTTACGTTCTCGAACTCCTGCCCTCCCGCCGACGCCACCCCTCGCACGATCAATACCGCCGCAGCCAGCAGATCGATGCGATCGACGGGCTCGGGCAGGGTGGAAAGGGCCTCGTACTCGGCGGGGAGCAAAGAAGGATCCGATCGGACCCGTTCGATCCACGCGTTCACCCCGGCCACGTAGCCGTCGAAGGCATCCTGCAGGTCCTGTGGCAGCGCCGCGAACATCCGCTCGTACTCCGCGTCGCTGTAGGTGAGGACACGTGTCCGGATGTCTCCGGGGACCGCGTCGCGCCCGGTCAACTCGGCGATGGTGCCGCGGCCCACCCGCCGGATCGCATCGAGCTGGAACAGCCGGTCGCGCGCCACCGCCCACCCGGCCCCGTACCAGAGGTCCTTCTCGTTGTCCGCATACACCGAGGGGACGCCAAAGGGATCCCGGTAGATGCGAACACCTTCCTTAGGCGCTTCGGGCTCACCCTCTGCGTGAAAGGATCCGGGCTTGAACTCGAACGCCCAGTAGGGCTCGCGCTGGTCGTCGACGTGCTTGCCGTAGTCGCCGGGATCGCGAGTCGCGCTCCCTCGGCCCTGGTCTTCGGCGGTGTAGTAGCCGGACTGCCCGGGGGGGAGGATGCTCACGACCCGGTACGCCTGTCGCGGGGGGCGATCGCCGGCCGGCGCCTGACCGGTTGCGCCCGGGACCACGGCGAGCACTACGGCAACCGACAACAAGGCCACCGCAGCCCCTCGGCGCCCGTTACCCGCTCTCACTGGTGCCCCTGGACCCACGGATCGTCACGATGCTTCGCCCTGCCGGCAGCCGGATCTCGAGCACGCCGCCGGCGAGGCTCACGTGTGCCGTCTTGTCATCGACGGATACGGCTGGAGCCGCGTCCCATCCCCCATCGAGGCGCAGCACGACCGCGTGGTCACTCTTGACCCGGCCCGCCACATCTCTCCCGATGTCGAGCGCCATGCGGTCGAGGTCGAGCCGCACCCCCTTCGTTCCCGTGAGCGACGCGGTGAACCCGTTCGCTACGTCCGCAACGAGAGCGCCGGTCGCGTCCCACGCAAGGCCCTCCATCGCGTAGGGACCGGTCTGCCCGGGAGCGATCGGCCCCCCCGCTTCGAGCACCTCCTGGTGCTCCACATCGGAGATCGCAAACGAGCGGACATCGATGACGGCTCGCCCTTTCTCGGCGTCCGACGGGGTCAGCTCGCCAACCCAGAAAGAAGAATCGAAGCTGAAGTCGACCTGGGGGGCGAACTTGGGCTTGTAGTTGCCGATCTCGACGGCACGCTCGAGCTTCATGTCGCGTACCAGCACGACTCGGGCGGGGGTCCGCCGGCGCCGTGACGCGGCCAGATAACGCGCCGGCTCGGCCCACTCATCCATCACGCCCTTGTGATAGTGGTCCCCCGGGAAGGTGTAGAGGCGGTGGCGGTAGCCCATCTCGTGGTAGCGCCGGACGGGCTCGACGTTCTCCAGCCACGGCGTCGCCTCGTCGGTTGCACCGGCGAAGACGCTTACCGGGACGTGAAGGAAGTTCTCGATGACCTTCAGGGCGCTGAACTGCGGCCATGGCGACATCACCTGCCCAGGGAAGTTCAGGCTCGGGTAGTTCCTGTCGTCCATGATCGCTCCGGCGGTCACGTGGACCGCGGCGAAGCGGTCGGGCATCAGCGCAGGGATGAGATAGGTGGCGATCCCACCCATCGAGTAGCCGGTGAGGTACTGGCGGTTCTCGTCTACGTCGAAGGTCGCCAGCGCGTCTTTCCAGACCGCATTCAACTCCACGAGTGACTCCGACACCCAGAGAGCAGACGAGACATCGTTACCGTCCTGGAACCCACTTGCCTTCTTGGTCGGGACCTGGCGGTCTTTCGGGAACAAGACGATGCCCCCGATGAGATCGCCGAAATCCCTCGTCAGCCCGGGAAGGATCGCCGCGTAGAGATGGTTGCTCGCTCCGGGCCAGCCGGACGAGCCGTGCAAGAACGTTGTCAGTGGCAGCGCCTCCGACGGTTGAGAACCGGTGGGCAGGTAGACGCCGTAGTCGCGGTTCCTGCTGCGCCCGATCGCCTCCTCGGAAACGTGCTCCGGGGCTTCGAACGAACGAACGTGGTAGCCCGCGCCGGGCTCGTAGCGCTCGGAGTAGCCCGAGTGGAGCTTGTCCAACTCGACGTCGGCAAAGAACGGGTCGATCGTCGTTTCGTAGAGAGCGATCGCCTGGTGGCGATCGAACGAGGCGGTGACCGGCTCGCGGCTTCGGAAGGCCACGTTGGCGACGCTCCCGGCGACCTCGGACCCTTCGGGCGGAGCGAGGTCACCCTTCTTGTCGAGGGTCCCGGTGGCGACCGCGAGGCGGACCTGCGAGCCGGAGCTCACAAGGCCGGCCGGCAGGGACGCTTCGATCGCGTTCGTGTAGCCGGCGGGGTTCGTGGCGACCTCCGCTCCGTCCGGCTCCGTCACCTTGCCCGACGACAGGTCGGCCGCCAACACTCTGCCCCCCGACAGCAACAACGCGACGTCGGCGCGCTCCGTCACGAGGCCGGAGCTGAACGGGACCTCGCGGGCACGCTTCCCCGGGGCCGTGTCCGCGAGAACGAGGATCGCGGTGCGATCCTTGTCGCTCATCAGGTTGGTGCGGGCCAGCAGGCGCACGCGCTCTTGATCTGCGGCCACCCGGAGCTCGAGGAGGTCGGCCCCGTGCTGCAGGGGCCCGGCGCCGGCCGAGAGGTCCCAAAAGAATTGGTACAGACCATCGGGGCGATCAAGGTTCGGGTCGATCGCTTGGGCGGCCTCGAGTGCTTCGAACGTAGCCACGCTCTGCTCGTCGGCGGCGCCGAAGGCGTCGAAGAGATGGTCCTGGTAGATGTACTCGCCGCCCGAGTAGACGGAAGTGCCTGCGAAGCGAGACGACTTGCCCTTCCAGTCGGAGATCTCGCCGTCGATCCGCTTTGCGGTCGTGGGGTCGTGACCCACGAAGACGGTTCGCCCCCGACCGCGCGTCACCCCGGCCCCCACCACGGGGG
>JBOGWZ010000126.1:0-5075 GCA_050694075.1 Actinomycetota bacterium
TCGGATTCGGCCTGCTCGGCGACTACGACACGGCGAAGGACCTTGCGGTTCTGGCCGAAGGCGTCGAGAAGTCGGTCGCCGAGCTCGTCTCTCAGATCAGCTAACCGCCGAGTTGCATCTCAACCACATACGGTGGCTCACGTGCAACTCGGCGTGGGGGCTAGGCGCACTCGGGATTTAGTCGGTCGTGTGGACGATCAGGACGTCACACCGGGCGTGGTGGGACACTCGGTTGGGAACGCTCCCAACCAGGAAGCGGCTCGACCCGGTCATCCCCTTGTTGCCCACGACGATCAGGTCGACGCCCTCCTCTTCTGCCACGTCGATGATCTCGCCGGCCGGCTCACCCTCCCGTAGCAAGATTCTTAGTTTCAGCTCACCACCGTAGCGGTGCTCCACCTCGCGAAGGATCTCCTTCCCACGCTCAATCGCCGGGAGTGAATCCCCCGCCAGTGAATAGCCCACGTTCGAGTGCGGATGCACGTGGACGACCAGCAGCTCGGCGTCCACGCTCGCCGCGAGCTGCACCGCACGGGCGACGGCGCGCGACGCGGACTCGGAACCGTCAGTCCCCACGAGGATCTTCTCGAACACCTCCATCCCCTCCCTCAGATCGGATCCATCACACGACGTTGGCGGCGAAACGTTCGGGCTCGGCCAGGAAGCTGCGCAGACAGTCCTGCGAGCAGAAGCGGACCTCCCTGCCATCGTGTACGACGCTGCCTGCCGCTCGTTGACCCACGACCATCCCGCACACCGGGTCTCGCATGACCTCCCGTTCGGACGCCAGCCGGTACAGGGTGATCGGCTCACCGACCCCGCGAGTCCTGCGGGCCCCGATCTCCTCGACCTCGATCCCTGCCTCGCGCGCTGCCGCGGCCACCGGTTCGGTCATCAGCGCGACGTTGGGCATGGCCATCGAGGTGACGCGCGAAGCGACGTTCACCGTGGTTCCCACGTAGTCGCCCACCCTGTACAGCACGGGGCCGGAATGGATGCCGAATCGGAGCGCGGGGAAGTCATCCTCGCGCGCCGCGGCATGCAAGAGATCCCCGGCGAAGCGCACGGCGTCCACGGCGTCCTGGAAGATGAGCATGAAGGCGTCGCCGAGCTGTTTGACTACCGTGCCCCCACGCTCGACCGAGTATCGACGGACCATCGAATCGAAACGATCGAGGACGGCCGCCGCGAGCTCGTCGCCGTGCGCGTGAGTGAGTGAAGTGAACAGGGCGAGGTCGACGAACAGCATCGTCGCCTCCGTAGTTCCGGGAAGCTCGCTTGCCTGCGCCGCCTCCAGATGCTGGAGCGCGTGGTCGGCGAGGGCACGCAACAGCAGGTCCCCGTGCACGTGCGCGATGACGTGCTCGGCGGTCTGTGTCAGCATCGGACCCATCTCGTAGAAGCGGAGACTGATGTCCTTCTCCTTGGCCCCCGCCCGCGCCATGACCTCGCACACGAAGCGATGCGTCAGGTTGATATCGGCCTGAGTGATCCTCCGGAGCGCGTCACCGTAGACGCGCGCCCCCTCGATCAGCGCGGCCCACGGAAGCCCGAGGGCGAGAAACGTCTGTGAGCGGCTCACCGCCTCGACATCGCTCTCGTACATCGGGGAGTTAGCTGCGAATCCCATGGCGGTGGCGAGCTCCTCGAGCTGCTCCACCGTCAGCCCCGTCCGCTCCGCCGCCTCCTCGGGCGTGAAGAGCTTCGCGTCCAAAGGGAAGAGCCGGCGCGTCAGGAACTCGTTCTCCGGCTTCTTGATCTCATCCGCCAGGCTCTCCGCAGCCACGCCGCGGTCCTCGAACGAGCCCAGGATCGCGACACGCAGCGCGTCGAAGGCGTCGAGGAGACCGTCGCCGTCCGGGTCGATAAGGCCGGCCGAACGGTACTCCTCGATCCGCTCTGCCGCTATGCCAACCTGTCGAGCGAAACGCTCGGGCGGCACTGGGCCACGCATGACCGCATCGTAGCGGTCCTCCCGGCCCCGCCCTGCAGGGGCTAAGCGATCTGGGTGGCGGACATCAGCACCTCGGTGTGCGAGGTGCCCTGCACGACGTACTCACTGCCCTTCCGGACCGCCTTCATGATGTCGGCGTCCTGCAGGAACGCCTCTTGCTCACGGTCGTACTCGGCCAGGTCCGCGTACTCGATCTCACCGACGATCCGGTTGTCGGGTCCCGCGATCGGGAGCCAGAAACGCATCGGCTTGAGGCCGCGCTGCTTGCAGAGGTCGTTGACCTCCTGGAGTGAGTCGAACACCTCTCGGTAGTAGCCGTAGCGGATCTCGCACGACCAGCGGTTCAGGATCACGCCGTCTCCTCTCCCTCGTCGTCCCTTCCGCTTCGATGCTCCGCCGCATGCGACGGCTGGGACAAGGGGGTTTCCGTTATTTCCGGTCGGCCAGGCGAACGAGGCCCCCGAGGGCCCCGACGTACGCAGTCCCATTCTCTGACAGCGAAACGGGGGCCCAGTTGTTGTTGAATCCGAGGCCGGTGCCGGCTAGCGCCTTGAAGACGGTCTTCCCAGTGCGGAAGTCGATCGCGGTGAAGTACCACGCGTCATCCCCGTCGTCCCGCGGCTCCTTCGTGTACGTGTAGATCAACCCCGTTCGCAGCGACAGCTTCGGCACCACGGACGGTGCGCGCTCCTCGCTCTCCCACACGGTGCGGCAGCGCCCGCTCTCGACGTCGACGCGCGCGAACCCGGGTTGGGTGGACGCCCCCTGAGTGGCAGCGCCCGGCCCCGTGTAGCCGTAGTTGTTCTCGACTACCAGCGAGTCGCCGATCCCGATCAGCGAGTTGTCAGTCGCGCCCTTCTTCGGCGCGAACACGGGCTCCGAGCACACCGGCTCCCCCGAGCGTCGGTCGAAGACGAGCACGTTCATGCGCGGGTCCGCGTTGTCGGTGATCGCGACGTAGCGCTCACCGAGCACGGTTGGGGTGGTACCGGAGCCGAAGTTGACCTGACCCGGCTTCTGCCTTTCTCCCCGCTCGTAGCGCGCGCGCCACCTCACCGCCGGTCGGCCCTCGCCCCCCTTCTCGAACCGGTAGAGGGCGCGATCCGACACGATGTAGACGCCGCCGTCCTCGTCGACGGCGAAGGAGTTCGAGATCGTTTCGTCCTCGAGCCTCAGGCTGCTCACGTCGCCGGATTTGCGGTCGACGTAGCCGACGAGCCCCCGCGACGTCGCGAACCAGATGCGGCCGTCGTAGTCGGGCAGCACCGAGAGGATGCCCTCGTTGGGAAGCGCGACCGTCGACAGGTCGTGGACCTCGTCGAGCTCGAAATAGTGCTCTCCGCCGTACCCGTACTCGGCGTCGGTGAGGCCGACCACCCAGATCTGTCGATTGTTCGTCGGGATCACGGCTCGGTCCCGGTTGTCGAGATAGAAGTAGCCGCCGCCGGAGAAGTCGTTGAAGATGTTTGCGCCCCCCGAGAAGGTGCGCGGGGGAAGCGGGAACGAGGCCAGAGCGTCAAGCGTCTCCGTGTTGAGCAACATCAGCCGTGGCCCTTCAACTCCGACACAGATCGTGAGGATCCGCCCGCTCGTGTCGAACGTGAGCGACGCGCACTCCGCCATCTGGAAGGTGGACGTCACCCTCACTTTGCTCCCCAGAGGCCCGGGGCCCGCGTACACGTCGGACATGTAGGCGTCGTTGTGGATGTTGCTCCGCCCGTTGGGAGCCATGAACGGGTGACGTGGCGGCAACTGCACACGAATCGGATGCGGATGCGCCGACCGACCGACGAAGCCCTTTGCCGGCGAGTCGGGGTCCTGAGGGATGGGGATCGCGGGGACGCGGTGTGATGCCGCCGCGGGGAGCGCTCCGGCCACCGCGACGGCCAGCGCGGCCCACACGACGCGTCGCGTTCGGGTCCTCGTCGCCATCTCTTATGAGTTCTGCGATCGAGGGGCCGACCCCTGCCTCGGGTAGGCCCCCTTCCTTCGGGGTCGGGGAAGATACCGACTCGGATGCGACGAACCAGGAACCGACTTCCTTGCCGTCTGCCGTGAGATCCCTGGCCGCGGTTCTCGCAGCGCTGGTCGTCGCCACCGCCGCGTGTTCGGACGACGACAGAGAGCGCAGTGGGCCGAGGGCGATACCGACCGGATGCGGGCTCCCCACGCCCGAGGCATCTCTCGATGAAGCCGACGTCCCCGCCGGATGGCTGACGGAGGGGGCCGAGCTCACGAGCGCGTCGCGGGAGAAGGGCCGCCTCGACTTCGGCCTCAACCTCCCCTATACGGTGGTCGAGGTGCTCCGCCGGTACAGGGAGATCGTGTTGGGGCTCGGGTTCACGGTGGTCAACGTGGACAACGAGATCTTCGAGGCGGAGGTCTTCTTCGAGCGAGCTCGGCGCGTGGGCACGATCCAGATCCGTCGGTCGACGTGCAAGAACGCAAGTGTGGCCTTCGTCAGCGTGGTGAACATCGGCACCCTGCCGAGCCCACCCGCGCTCACCCCCATGCCGGGCGAAACGTAGCGATGCACATGCTCGGAGCGACCCTGATGGCAGGAGCGCTCATCGCCTACAACAACTTCCGCCCGGAGCTCGAGGGCGCGCGCTACGTCTGGGTCAACGTGCTGGTCGGGTTCCTGCTCGGGGGCAGCGCACTCGGCCCTTTGGGGTCCGATACCCGCGAGCTCGGCGTGAAGGGGAACCGACCCCGAGTCGTGCTTGCCGCCGGTGCGGGGGCCCTCGCCCTAGTGATCCCGTTGTTCGTGCTGGCGGCCTTCGAGTCCACCGCACGTTTCGTCGCAGACGAGCGCGCCGCGGGACTTAGCGGAGAGCAGATCGCATTCGAGACCCTGATCCGCATCCCCATCGGCACCGCGCTGTTCGAGGAGTTCGCGTTCCGAGGAGCTCTGTTCGGGCTCTTCTCGCGCCGGGGTCGCTTGTTCGGTGCGGTCGCCTCGAGTATCGCCTTCGGCCTGTGGCACATCAGGCCCACGGTGGAAGCGATCGAGGCCAACACCTCAAATGCTTCGGCCGCGGCCACCACCGTGCTGGTTGTCACCGCCGTCGTCGTCACCGGCGTCGTCGGCGCGGCGTTGTGTTGGCTGCGCGTGCGAGGA
>JBOGWZ010000127.1:0-5013 GCA_050694075.1 Actinomycetota bacterium
TGTCCGACCTCGATCCTCGTGACCTAGGTTTCGCACGTGGGAGCGCTCGATTCCTCTCCTACGACCGAGAGCGCGGCAGCTACACGGCAGCCGACACGAGAAGGGACCTGTCGGAGGTGGCGGTGATCGTCGCCGATCAGATCGCGGAGGCCGATCCGCCGCGCGCCCTGGTTGGCCACTCACAGGCCGCGCTCGTGCTGGACCGAGTCCTGGCGGCGGATCTCACCGCCCCCGAGGCCTCCGTGCAGTTCGCCGGCCCCCCGGTCTATCCGCCACCGGTGGAGGTACCCCCGCCGGGGAAGAGCGGGCCGGGGAAGGCGGGCGCGGACTTCGCGCGCGCGTTCTCCTGGGTGTTCGACCTCGTGGGTTTCTCGCCGCTACACCTCGACTCACCTGCGGCCCCCACGAACCTGGAAACCCTCGCATCCCGCACGGGTCCTCCTCGGCTTTCCGTGTGGGCGTTGGGGGACTCGGTTTGGCTCGACGGCGACTGGAGACGCCCGGGAGAGGTCAATGTCGTGGCGCTAACCGACCACGTGGGGATCACGAACAACTCTCGAGCGCTGGCGATCGCGAGAGACTTCTTGGCCGGCAGGGAGGTTGCCGGCGACGAGGGATCGTGGCGCGGCGCTTTCGCGTCGGTCCTTCGCTACGCGTTCGAGCCGTGGCGGCCCAGATGAGCGGCAAGCTGATCTTGTGTGGAACACCCATCGGGAACCTCGAGGACGTCTCCGAGCGCGTGCTGAGGACGCTGAGCGACGCCGACCACATAGCCTGTGAGGACACAAGGCGCACTCGCAAGCTGCTTACTCACTTCGGTATCAAGCCCCACGATCTCATCGTCTACAACGAGGGCAACGAGCGCCGCCAGACGCGGGCCCTCGTGAAGCTGATCGCTGGGGGCGAAACGGTCGCTCTCGTTTCGGACGCAGGCATGCCGGGACTTTCCGACCCCGGCTTCAGACTCGTGCGTTCTTGCATCGAGGAAGGTTTGAACATGGAGGTCGTGCCGGGCCCCACCGCCGCGATCTCCGCCCTCGTGGTGTCCGGTCTCCCAACGGGACGATTCGTATTCGAAGGCTTCCTCCCTCGGAAGTCGACCGAGCGCAAGCGACATCTCTCGGAACTGACCGACGACCCGCGCACGCTGATCTTCTACGCTTCGCCACACCGCATCGAGCAGACCCTGGACGACCTGATGGAGGTGCTCGGGGATCGCCGGGCCGTCCTTGCGCGCGAGCTCACCAAGCTCCATGAGGAGGTGCGCCGGGGACGGCTCGCCGAGCTTCTGGGGGGCGTTAGGTCCGATCCGCCTCGCGGCGAGATCGTAGTGGTCGTGGAGGGTGCGATCGATGAGCACCGCGCCGAGGTTCCGCCGGAGGAGCTGGCGCGGCGGGCGCGCGCGCTGATGGATGAGGGGATCGAGAGGCGCGAGGCGCTGTCGCGCGTTGCGAAAGACGCGGGGGTTGCTCGTCGAAAGGTATTCGACGCACTGCTCGAGGAGTGATCGCCTTCACATCGGGCTGCCGAAACAGCCCAAACGGACAAAAATCAGACTAGGCGCTCTGCTCCTGCGGGAGCTTCACCTCGACGCGCAGGCTTTGCTGGCCGACCTCAGTGGCACACGCCTCGCAGATGCGGCGGCCCTTGTACTGGACCTGGGGAGCCTCGGCCGAACAGAAGATGCAGACGTCTCGGCGCTTCTCGAGGATGACGCGTTCTCCCTCGACGCTGATCTCGAGCTCGTCACCCTCATGAAGCGCGAAGACCCGGCGGAGCTCCGACGGCAGCACGATCCGGCCTAGCTCGTCGATCTTGCGGACGACGCCGGTAGACTTCATCACTCGCTTCCCCTCCCAGAAGTGTCTGGTAAGTAATGTCAGGTTATTAGCCACTCCAAGCAGAGTCAAACACCCGATCGGGGGCAAATTGGTCACCCGATAGGGGAGAGCGGGGAAAGGGTTGGGCGCCGAGGTCTATTACGTCACGACTCCCATCTATTACGTCAACGACGTGCCGCATCTAGGCCACGCCTACACGACCGTCGCGGCCGATGTCATTGCCCGCTTTCGGCGCCTCCAGGGGCGCAAGGTCCACTTCCTGACCGGGACCGACGAGCATGGGATGAAGCTCGCCCGCACCGCCGAATCCAAGGGTCTCAAGCCCGAGGAGTGGCTCGAGCAGATCGTGCCGCGCTGGCACGAGGTGTGGGCCGCGCTCGACATCTCACACGACGACTTCATCCGCACCACCGAGGAGCGACACGAGAAACCGGTCCAGGCGTTCGTCCAGGGGCTGTACGACAAAGGGGACGTCTATCTCGGTACCTACGAGGGCCTCTACTGCGTCGGATGCGAACAGTTCAAGACAGCCGACGAGCTCGTGGACGGCAAGTGCCCGCTGCACGGGGTGGAGCCGGAACGCGTCGAGGAGGAGAACTACTTCTTCCGTCTCTCCGAGTATCGAGACCGCCTGATCCAGCGGTACGAATCGGATCCTCGCTCCGTCATGCCCGAGTCGCGCCGCAACGAGGTGCTCGGGAAGGTCAAGCAGGGACTGGACGATCTATCGATCTCCCGGATCAGCTTCGAATGGGGGATCCCGGTCCCGTGGGATCCGAAGCACGTGATCTACGTGTGGATCGACGCCCTCCAGAATTACATCACCGCGGTCGGCTTCGGCGCGGATGAGGGCAGGTTCTCCCGCCTATGGCCGGCCGATGTCCATCTCATCGGCAAAGACATCTTGTGGTTCCACGCGGTGATCTGGCCCGCGATGTTGATGGCCCAGGGCCTGGAGCTCCCGCGCACCGTCTACGCGCACGGTTTTCTGCAGGTCGGAGGCGAGAAGATGTCCAAGAGCCGACTCACCGGCATATCGCCCCACGACCTCGTCGCGACGTTCGGATCGGACGGCTATCGCTACTACTTCATGCGGGAGATCTCGTTCGGACTCGACGGGGAGTTCTCGTGGGAGAGCATGCTCGCGCGTTACAACTCCGATCTTGCGAACGACTTCGGAAACCTTGCGTCGCGCGTTCTCAACATGATCACGCGCTACCTCGACGGAAAGATTCCCAAGGCGCCCGGCGAGGATGAGATCGCCGGTGCCGATGCGAAGTTGATGGAGACATATCACTCGTCGTTCGCCAAGATGTCACAGGCGATAGACGATTTCGCCCTGCGCGAGGCCTTCGAGGCCGCGTGGGTCTTCGTTCGCAGGACGAACGCCTACGTCGAAGAGGTGGCCCCGTGGGCGCTAGCGAAGCAGCCGGGCGAACGGCGGCGACTGGAGGTGGTCCTTTATCGGCTCGCCGATGCGCTCCGACTCACGGCGCTGACCCTGTTCCCCGTCGTTCCGGCCGCCTCTCGGCAGCTGTGGCGGCGACTGGGTCTGAACGATGCCCTCGACGAGCGGTCGTTCGCCGAGGATGGGGGATGGGGACTGCTTCCCGAGGGGGCGACGGTAGAGATCGGAGATCCGCTCTTCCCGCGCGTCGAGGACGAGGGCGAAGGCTAGCCCCACGTGTGGTTCGACTCGCACTGCCATCTGCACATCTGCGAGGAGCACATGTCGGTGGATACCCTTGTCGCGCGCGCCCGCGCTGTCGGGGTCTCGGGGATGCTGACGGCCGGTATCGATGTCGGCTCGAGTGAGCGCTCCACCGAGCTCGCGTCCTCGGATGGAGTCTTCGCGGCGGTGGGGGTCCATCCCAACTCGGCCACGGGATGGAACGGCGATTCCCGCGCCCGGATCGAGGCCCTCCTCGGTCGGCCGGACGTCGTCGCGGTCGGTGAGTCCGGTCTCGACTTCTATCAGGACGAGGCGCCGCGCGCCGTTCAAGAGGAGGCGTTCGCCGAACATATCGAGCTCGCGAAGCGGTGGGATAAGGCCCTGATCGTTCACACGCGCGACTCGGTGGATGCGGCTCTTGATCTTCTGGGATCCGCGGAGGCGCCGGAACGCGTGGTCTTTCACTGCTGGTCGGGTAACGCACCCCAGCTCGAGCGCGCCCTCACTTTGGGGGCGTTTATCTCCTTCGCCGGGAACGTCTCGTTCCCGAAATCCGAGGAGCTTCGCGCCGCCGCGAGGCTCGTGCCCGAGGACAGGCTGCTCGTCGAGACCGACTCTCCCTTCCTCGCGCCGGTTCCGCATCGTGGCCGACGAAACGAACCCGGCAACGTCGTTTTCGTCGGGGCCGCGATTGCAGACGCGCGCCTGATCGGACCACAGGAGATCGAGATCATGACCTCGCGCAACGCGCGCGTGCTGTTCGGACTCGAGCGTGAGTGAGCCCGCGCTTCTCGGCCCCCGGCGGCTGCGCGAGCTCCTTGATCGACACGGGGTGAGGCCGCGCAAAGAGCTCGGTCAGAACTTCGTTATCGACCCGAACACGATCCGCAAGGTGGTGGCGATCGCGAAGGTGTCGCCCGAGGATGCGGTGCTCGAGATCGGTGCCGGGGCGGGATCGCTGACGCTCGAGCTGGCGCGAGCGGCGCGGCGCGTGATGGCAGTCGAGTTCGATCGACGGCTTCTTCCCCTGCTGCACGAAGCTCTCGATGGGCTCTCGAACGTCGAGTTGGTCCACGCCGACGTGCTCCAGATGGACCTGGAGGTCGTAGACGCAACCAGCATGGTCGGCAACCTCCCGTACAACATCGCAGTCCCGGTGGTCATGCGGGTTCTCGAGCGGGCGCCGCAGATCGTCGACCTCACGGTCATGACCCAACGTGAGGTCGGCGAGCGACTGGCGGCCGGTCCCGGCTCCAAGACCTACGGTCGCGTGAGCGTGCTCGTGCAGTATCGTGCGCGGGCGATGATCGCGGGGAAGGTGTCGAAGCGCGTCTTCTATCCGGCCCCCGACGTCGATTCCGTGATAGTTCGCATCGAACGTAGGGAGCGGCTGCCGGAGGTGGACCAGACGATGCTGTCTTCGGTGGTAACGGCCGCGTTCGCACACAGGCGCAAAACCCTGCGCAATACGCTGGCTTCCCTGGCGGGCTCACCCACCGC